>JBDTQC010000204.1:0-6344 GCA_039932405.1 Ideonella sp. | reverse complement strand
GCGTTCTGTGGGAGCGCCTTCAGCCGCGATTTGATCGCCCGGCACCGCCGCCATCGCGCCTGAAGGCGCTCCCACAGAATTCCAGAAATTCCAGAAATTCCAGAAAGTCCAGACGCCCGTTTGGTGACCGACACCCACCCCTACTCCCTGCGCCAGCTCGAACAGATGATCGGCCTGACGGCCCGGGTGATTTCCACACTGATTGCCGCCGGCTTCGTCACCCCGCAGCGTGGCGCACGCAACGCCTACCGGTTTTCGTTCCAGGACGTCGTGCTGCTGCGCACGGCACACAAGCTGCGACAGGCCAAGATCCCGAAACGCCGGCTGCTGCGCTCGCTGAAGGAGCTGAAGGCCAAGCTGCCTGACGAAATGCCGCTCAGCGGCCTGCGCATCAAGGTGATCGGCAACCAGGTCGCGGTGCGCGACTCCGCCGCGCAGTGGGAGGATACGAGCGGGCAGCTGGTGATGGATTTCGAGTGGTCGACATCCGCAGGCGGCACCATCCACCAGGGCCATTTCGTCGGAGCGCCTTCAGCCGCGATCTCATCGATCACCTCGGTTCCGGAGTCTTCCGTGGGAGCGCCCTCAGCCGCGATCTCATCGCATGCCAAGGCCGCCATCGCGACTGAGGGCGCTCCCAAAGAAGTCAGGGATGCCAAGGCCATCGCCGCCGTGCTGTACGACCTGGCGCTGCAGCAGGAGTCCGGCGGCCGGCTCGGCGAGGCCGAAGCCACCTACCGCCGTTTGCTCGAGGTGGCGCCATCGCAAACCGACGCCGCGATCAATCTCGCTGCCCTGTTGTGCGAAGCCGGCCGCTGTGCCGACGCGCTGGCCGTGTGCGATCAGGCAGTTGCCGCGGGCGGTGACGGCAGCGCCCTGCTCCACTTCAACCGCGCCATCGCACTCGAAGACCTGCCCCGTCGGGAGCACGACGCGCTGCGGGCCTATCAGCGTTCACTGGAGCTGGATCCCGCCCTCGCCGACGCCCATTACAACCTCGGCCGCCTGCACGAGAAGCACGGCCGCAAGCAGGCCGCGCTGCGGCACTTCAGCGCGTACCGCAGGTTGCAGCGTCGGTAGGTGCGGCTTGCGCTGCGCTTCAGCGGCATCACCAAATCGCAAGCGCGGCCGAACCCGCTTCTACGATTTCGCGCCGGGAGTGTGCCTGCGCGCCTCTGCCATCTCGCGCACACCGGCCTCGATTGCCGCACTCGGGATTGCCGAATAGCCCATCCGGAAGCAGTTCTGATTGGCTGTGCCAGGACGCGCAAAAAACAGACTGCCTGGCTCGATCAGCACCCCGCGTGCACGACAGGCTTCGGCAAGTGCCAACGCTTCCAGATCGATCGGGCCGCGCACCCACGCGCCTGAGCCGCCGTGAGCGACGCTGACCGCGCAGTCGGGCAGCCAGCGCGCCAATGCACCCAGCAAGACCTGGCGTCGATCGCGGTAGGTGAGGTTCAGCTTGCGGATGAAGGCATCATGATGCCCCTGCGCGATGAACAGGCTTGCAATGTGCGCAATGTTCGATGGAACGTGGCGGATCATCAGCCGGCGCATTGCTCGCAGCTCGTGGATCAGCTCGGACGGCGCGACGATATAGCCCAGCCGCAAGCCATGGGCCAATGTCTTCGACAGGCTGCCGAGGTAGATGACCCGGCCTTCCTGGTCCATGCTTTTCAGCGCCGGCAGCGGCCGCCCCGTGAAATTCAACTCGCTTTCGTGGTCGTCCTCGAACAGCACGATGTCTTTCTTGCGAGCCAGCGCCAGCAGGTTCTGGCGGCGCTGCAACGGCATCGTGACGCTGGTCGGGCATTGGTGGCTGGGCGTGACGTAGACGTAGTTGCATTGCGCCAGCCGGCGTGACGGCACCAGGCCATCCTCGTCAACCGCCAGGGACATGACATGGTCACTGCGCAGCTCGAAATTGTTGCGCGCATCCGGATAGCCGGGGTCTTCCATGCCGACCACGGTGTCGCGGCCGATCAGCACATTGGCCAGCAGATAACACGCCATCTGTGCACCGCTGGTGAGCAGAATCTCGTCGCGGTTGGCGACGATGCCGCGCGCCGGCAGCAGCCGGTGCTGGATCTGGCTGATCAGCCCGTCATGATCGCGGTCGACATGGTCTTGCGACCACTTTCTGACCGCCGGGGCGAGCAGGGATTGCTGCGAGCAGGCGCGCCAGTCGGCAAGCGGCATCAGGCTGGCGTCGAACTGACCATAGATGAACGGATACGCAAAATCCTGCCAGTTGGCGGGTTTGGCGATGTTGCGCTGCTGGCTGACAGCGGTTTTCAGGCGGCCGCCCCACCCCACCCGACTGCTTGATTGGTCGGGATCCTGACTGCGACTGGCCTGGCCGAGCACGATGTCCGGATTCACGAACAAGCCGCTGCGTTCGCGTGAAACCAGAAAGCCCTTGTCGACCAGCATCTGCAACGCCAGCGAGACCGTGTTGCGCGATACGCCGAGGGCCAGCGCCAGCGAGCGGCTGGGGGGCACGGCGGCCCCGATCGGCACCAGCCCGTCCAGGATGCTGCGAACCATCATCTCCTTGATGCGGCCCTGCATGGTTGCGCTGCTGCCGGAAAAACGCGGCAACAGTTTTGCCCAGATATCGGTGGTGGCCTGTGCGGGACGCATGAGAGATGTCGGGCGCGTGGCGGATGATTCGAAATCGACAATCTGATTCTGGTACCAGACAAACTCGATTATGGATCTATCGTCGATCGGATCCCTTGCCTAGCATATTGATCAACGACCAACCCATCGAGGAATGCAGCATGACCACCGAATACCTCAAGAAGGCCAACCCGCCCACTGAGACCATCGACTCCGCCACCGGCGAGACGGTGCAGCGCATGCTGGCCGAGATCAAGCGGGAGGGCCGCGAAGCGGTTGAGCGCTACGCCCATGACCTCGATGGTTACAGCGGAAAGATCGTGCTCGATGAAAGCGACTTTGCCACTGCCGCCAAGGCCGTGCCCGCCGGCGTTCGCGACGACATTGCCTTCGCGCATCAGCGGGTGCGCGATTTCGCGCAGCGCCAGCGCGATTCACTGGCCGAATTCGAGGTCGAACTGATGAACGGTCTGGTCGCAGGCCAGAAACTGATTCCGGCCAATACCGCCGGCTGCTACGTTCCGGGCGGACGCTACGCGCACGCCGCATCGGCGGTCATGAGTGTGTGCACCGCCAAGGTGGCGGGCGTTCCGAACATCGTCGCCACGTCACCCGGGCACAAGCAGGCGGGCGTCAATCCGGCCATCCTGTACACGATGCGCCTGTGCGGGGCCGATACCGTGCTGGCCCTCGGCGGCGTGCAGGCGATTGCCGCGATGGCCTACGGGCTGTATGCCAAAGCCCCGGCCGACATCATCGTCGGCCCCGGCAACCGCTTCGTCGCCGAAGCCAAGCGCACCCTGTTCGGCAGCATCGGCATCGACGTGGTTGCCGGGCCGACCGAATCGGCGATCATCGCCGACGCGGATGCCGACGTCGAAATCGTCGCCGCCGACCTGGCTGGACAGGCCGAACATGGACCAGACTCGCCGGTATGGCTCTACACCACCTCGCGCGAGTTGGGTCTGAAGGTGATCGAGATCATGCCGCGGGTCATCGACGCCCTGCCCGCGCCGGCGCGCGCATCCGCCACGGCAGCCTGGCGCGACTATGGCGAGGTCGTATTCGCTTCGACGCGCGAAGAAATCTGCGAAATCAGCGATCGTTATGCGCCCGAACACCTGCAGGTGCTGGCCGCCGATCTCGACTGGTGGCTGCAACGCCTGACCAACTACGGCTCGCTGTTCCTGGGTGAGGAGACGACGGTGGCCTATGGCGACAAATGCGCAGGTCCCAACCACATTCTGCCGACCCGCGGCGCGGCGCGCTATTCGGGCGGGCTGAGTGTTGGCAAGTTCATCAAGACCGTAACGTATCAGCGCCTGAACCGCGCCGCCAGCCGTGAGGTGGGCCAGGTTGCAGCACGCATCTCGCGCCTCGAAGGCATGGAAGGCCACGCACGCACCGGCGACATCCGGTTGAAGAAATACTACCCCGCAGAGACGTTCGATCTCGGCATACTGCAAGGTCACAAACACTGAACGGTCATGAACACCAGCACCCCATCCGCCGAGACTCAGAGCCAGCCGCGCACAGCCGACGGGCTGTGGTTCGGCAAGGATCTGAGCGACTCCGAGCCGATTCCGGAAGCCGCGATCGAACAGGCCGTCGCGCTGATGCGCAGCGGCCGGCTGCACCGCTATGGCGAGCAGGGGTCGGGGGATCCGGAGCCCTCGTTGCTCGAGCAGGAATACGCCGCCTATGTCGGCATGCGTTATTGCGTGGCGGTGAATTCTTGCGGCGCCGCGATGTTTCTGGCGTTGAAGGCGCTCGGGGTCAAGCCGGGTGACAAGGTACTGACCAGCAGCTTCACGCTGGCACCGGTGCCCGGCGCGATCGCGCATGCGTGTGCGCAAGCGGTGCTGGTAGAGACCACGGCCGACTGCACCGCCGATCTGCTCGATCTCGAGCGCAAGGCAGCGAGCAGCGGCGCCAAGGTCTTTCTGCTGTCGCACATGCGCGGCCACATCACCGATCTGCGCGCCGTGCGCGAGATCTGCGACCGCCATGGGGTTGCGCTGGTCGAGGACTGCGCCCACACGATGGGCGCCGGTTGGGAAGGCCGACACACCGGCACCTGGGGCCGCATCGGTTGCTACAGCAGCCAGACCTACAAACACATCAATTCGGGCGAAGGCGGACTGATCGTCACCGATGACGACGATGTGGCGGCGCAGGTCATCCTGATGTCAGGCTGCTACATGATGTACGACCAGCACATCCTGCGCCCCGCACCGGAGGTGTTCGAACGCTGGCGGTATGTCACGCCGAATTTCAGCATGCGAATGTCCAATCTGGCTGCGGCCCTGTTGAGGCCACAGCTCGCCTTGCTGGCCGAGCGCGGTGAACGCTGGAACCGCATCTACGCCAACCTGGCTGCGGAGTTCGCCAAGGTGCCGGGCGTGCGCATGCCGGTGCGCGATCCGCGGGAGGCCTTCATCCCGAGTTCGATCCAGTTCTCACTCGATCTGCAGCCCGCGCAGATCCAACGCTTTCTTGACGAGTGCGGCCGGCGCGGGCTGTATATCAAGTGGTTCGGACTGCCCACACCGGTCGCGTTTACCAGCCATTTCGGGCATTGGCACTACCTTGCCGAACAGGCGCCGATGCCGCAGTCGGTGCAGGTATTGAGCCACCTGCTCGACCTGCGCACACCGCTTTCGCTGACGCCTCAAGACTGCAAATTGATCGGTGAAATCGTCGCCGTCGCCGTTGCGGTCGCGGCCCCGGTTGCCGCCGCTGCACCGCCCAACACAGAACCCACATGATGCCTGATCCGATCCATCAAACCAACGCGCCCGAGCAATCGCTGGACCCCCTTGACTGGAACGAATTCCGTGCTCAGGCGCACCGGATGCTCGATGCCTCGATCGACAAGATGCAGACCAACCGGGAAGGTCGTGTCTGGACCGAATTTCCGCATGACATGAAGGCGAGCTTCCAGGCACCATTGCCGGTGGACGGCATCGGCGCCGAAGCCACCCAAGCCCGCATGCAGGCGCTGCTGCCGTATGGCGTGGGCAATACCCATCCGCGCTTCTTCGGCTGGGTACACGGGTCAGGCACACCGGGCAACCTGATTGCCGAAATCGCGGCGGCGGCCATCAATGCCAACCTGGGCGGGCGCGACCACGGCGCCATGTATGTCGAAAAGCAGGTGGTCGACTGGTGCCGGGAGCTGTTCGAGTTTCCGCCCGAGTCCAGCGGTCTGATCGTCAGCGGCACCTCGATGGCGACCATCATCGCGCTGAAGGCCGCACGCGACCGCTGCTTCGATTTCACCAGCCGCAAGCGTGGCCTGCAGAACACCGGGCGCGGCCAACTGGTCGGCTACACCTCGGCGCAAACGCATTCATGCGTTGCCCGCGCATTCGATATCCTGGGGCTGGGCTCCGACTCGTTGCGCAAGATTGCAGTCAACCAGCGCTTCGAGATCGACACCGACGCGCTGCGAGCCGCCATTGCCGCCGACCGGGCCAACGGCCTGACACCGTTTGCCATCATCGGTACCGCCGGCGCAGTCAATGTCGGCGCGATCGACGATCTGGACACGCTGGCCGACATCGCGCAAGCCGAGCAACTGTGGTTCCATGTCGATGGCGCTTTCGGCGCGTTCGGCGTGCTCAGCGAGCGCGTGCGGCCGCGCCTGACCGGCATCAAGCGCGCCGATTCACTGGCATTTGATTTTCACAAGTGGCTGCATGTCAATTACGACGCGG
>JBDTQC010000203.1:0-6350 GCA_039932405.1 Ideonella sp. | reverse complement strand
AGCGCAGGACATCATTGCCATGCGTCTTGCCAGCGCGCTCGACGTCGAACTCGTCCGCGCCGACAGCCGGCGCGCAGCGATAGCCGGCACCTCGCTCGACGCCGAGGACCTGGCGATGCGCTGCCAGGCAGCTGCGATCCGTTTGAGCGCCGACCTCGACGTGCAGGCCCGCGGCTGGTGTGAACAGGCGCTGCAGATGGACCCGAACAACGTTCGCGCGCTGGTTCAGCTGGCAGCCTGGCACGCGACCCGCGTATCCCGCGTACAGAGTGCCGATCCAGTGTCCGATGCTGCGCAAGCTCGAGCTCTGGTCACGCGGGCGTTGGCGGTGGCACCAGACGACTATGCAGTGCGTTGCGCCGAGGCCGCGGTCCTCGAGGACGAACATCGGCTGCGAGATTCGATCGCCGCCGCTGAGCGTTGTTCGCAACTCAACCCAAGCCACATCGGTGCATACAAGGTGCTGGCGATCGACCACTTTTTTCTCGGCGAGCCATACAAGACACTCGAATACGTACAGCGCGGCATGCGCATGAGCCCGCGCGATCCGAACATGCCCTTGCTGCTGCTCTTCAAGGGCTGGGCCTATTTCCAGCTTCATCAGGACGAAGAGGCCTTGTTGTGGCTTCGTCAGGCCACCGCCAGCGCACCCGAGAACCCTACGGCGCTCGCCGCGCTGGCGTCGCTGCTGGCCTTGACCGGCCGCGATGCCGAAGCGCACGCGGCAATGACCCGCTACCTCGACTCGAAGGAGGCAAGCACGCGAACCATCGCCCAGTGGAGCCACGTGCCGGATGACAACGCGGCCTTCCGGGAATTCGGCACGCGCTTCAAGAGTGGTCTGCGCATGGCCGGAATGCCCGAACGTTGAAGAGGTCATTTGCCTGACGGCCAGAAAAACAAGCTCCACCTCCACACCGTGCGCGGCTTCGCAAAACCGGCAACAGCCTGGTCTGTGATGCCGAGTGATTCAGGTCATGGCCGGCATTGCGGATGCCCGCCATCGCCACGCCGCCAGGACGGTGAAGATCGGCAGCAAGGCGCTCAGCGCCAGCACTTCAGTCTGAATCTCCGACCAGCTCGCCCCCAGCTGGTTCAAGGCCACAAAGCCCTGAATGCCCGCGGTCGACGGCAGCGCCCAGCGCAGCCCTTGCAACAGCGGCGGCAACGCTTGGCTGGGCCAGGCCAGACCGGCTACAAACAGGATCGGCATGGCCAGGCCGATCATCAGCTGCACGCTGCGTTCGCGGGTCCGGAAGGCACTGCCGACCAGCAGGCCCAGACTGGCCAGCGTCGCGGAGAACAGCAGCGTGAAGGCCATCAGACCCGCCAGGTTGCCGCCGCGCGGATAGTCCTGAAACCACAGCACAAACCCGAACCAGTAGCTGCAGTGCAGCGCCGCCGCGCTGGTCCAGGCCAGCCACGCACCTGTAAAGCTACCCAGATCATGCGCCATGGGTCGCCCGCCAGCTTCGCGCCAACTGCCCATCAGCATGGCCACGGCCATCAGCAGGGTCTGCTGCACGATCAGCACGGCCACCCCGGGCACGAGGTAGGCGCCATAGCCTTCGCGCACATTGAACAGTGGCACGGCATTGAACTGCAGCGGCTGGCGTTGCTCGCGGGCGACCCGGTCGGACGGGGTGCCAGCCGACAGCCGCTTGATCTCGATGCCGGCAGACACCGTTCCCACAGCCTCGGACAGGCCGGTCAACGCGGCCTTGTTCAGCATCAGGTAAGCGCCGTGGCCCACCAGAGCCACCTCGGCCGCGCGACCACCCTGCACCGCCGCGTTCATGCCTGCCGGCAGCACCAGCGCGCCCGCCGCCTGGTTGCGCCACAGCAGCTCGTGGGCGCGGGCCACGTCGGGCGTCACCTCCAACAACAACACCGCCGGATGCGCGCCCACATAACGCGTGATCTGGCGCGACAGCGCCGAGCGGTCCTGGTCAACCACCACAATCGGCGCTTGCTGCACGGTCTCCTGCCGATAAGGCAGCGGGTAGAAAAAGGAATAGACCAGGCCACCACCGAACAGCAACAGCAGCACCCCCACGTCGCCGACCAGGGCGCACCAGGTGCCGGAAAATCCGACCCAGATCCGGTTCATGTCCGCCCCCACGCGTGCGGCCGGTGCGCTCGGAGCTGCAACAGCAGCAAGCCGAGCCCGCCCATGCCCGCGGCCATCAGCAGCAACACCAGCAGGTCGGTAGAGCTGTAGGCGGCCGGCGCGCCGGCCAGCCAGTGGCGCGACTGCAATTGCAGATAGTGCGTAAGCGGCAAGGTCTCGGCCCACCAGCGCGCCGCCGCCGGCATCGACTGCAGCGGAAAACCCTGGCCGGCAAAGGCAAAGGCCGGAGCCGTGACAAAAGCAGTTGCCGAAAGGGCGTTGCGAAGCGCGAGCGTGGCGCCGATCAACAGCACACCCATGGCGAGTTGTGCCGCCACCAAAGCCAGCATACCGGCCAGCAACATGGCCAGCGAGCCCTGTACGGTCCAGCCCAGACCCAGCGCAAACACGGCCACAAACAACAGCGCCTGCAAGCCGAAACTCAGCGCCGGCCAGACCAGTTTGCCAGCCACCGCCAGCCACCAGCGCTCGCCTGCCGCGCTCAGCCAGTCCGGCACGGTGGAGCGTCGAAGCTCGCGTCCGATCGAACTGACCACGGCCAGCGTGATGAAGATTTGCGCGATGGCTGGCATCAGCGCCAGGCCCAGGAAGAACTCGTAGTTCGAGTTCTCGTTGAACAAGGTAGCCACCTGCAGGCGCAGGGGCTCGAACTGGGCACGCGCCACCACAGGCGCCGCACCACGCTTTTCGCGCGCGGCCAGTTCGATGCCGGCCGAAAATGTGGATACCACCGCCCGCACGTCCCGCCCCAGCCCGCCCACATGCGACTGATACTGGCCGTTGTAGAACCACTGCACGGTGGCGCTGCGCCCGGTCTGCAGGTCGCTTGCCAGGTGTTCAGGCAGGATCACCACGCCATAGGCTTGGCGACTGCGCAGCAGGCTGAGCGCCTGCTGCCAATCGTCCACCTGCGTCGCCACGGCAATGCCGGGCGAGGCGTCAAGCGCACGTGCCAGCTGGCGCGACACCGCGCTGTGGTCCTGGTCGATCAACACGACTGGCAGGTCGCGCGGCAGGCCCGCGATGAAAATCCAGGCTACCAGCGCGCAAGCCCCCAACGGAATCACGCTGATCATCGCCAAGTCCCAGGGGCTGGCGCGCAACCAGTTCCACTCGCGCGCCAGCACGGCACGCAAGGCCAGGGCCAGGCGCGGGCGGGCGGACATTCAGGACACCGCAAACACCACGCTCATGCCGGGGCGCAAGCCAGGCTGCTTGCCCACCGGCCGCAGCCGGACCTCGAAGGTGCGCAAATCCGTTCCACCGGGCCGCGCTGCACGCCAGGTCGCGAAATCTGGCATCACCGCCACGCTGGTCACCTTCAGACTCAGATCTTGCGCCAGCGCCGGCACTTGCGCCCGGTGCTCACTGCCGGGTTGAAAAGCTTTCAACCTGTCTTCCCGCACCGCCAGCACCACCCAGGGGTCGTCCAGTTGCACCAGCGTGATGACGGGAAAGCCCTGTGGTGCGAGTTCGCCCGGCTGGATCTGGATGCGGGCCACCTCGCCACCAGCCGGGGCGCGGATCTGCGTCTCCGCCTGCGCCACCTCGGCCTCGCTGACCACACCTGCGACCTGGCGAGCCTGAGCGGACGCGGCCGCGCGGTCTTCGGGACGGGCACCGCGCTGGGCCAGCTGGTACTGTGCGCGCGCAGCTTCGACCTGCTGTTGGGCGCCGCGCCACTGGGCATGGGCTTCATCGCCTTTCTGACGCGCCAACACACCCTGATCGGCCATGCTCTGCACCCGATCCAGCGTGGTGCGGGCAATGCGCTCGGCGGTCTTGGCCCGCTCCCAATTGGCCTTGGCCATTGCCACCTCTTCTGGTCGGGCCCCGGCTTGAGCCTTGCTGGAGACCGCCTGCGCCGCCTGCTGCGCGGCCTGGGCCTGGGCCAGCTTGGCTTCCACCTCGGGGCTGTCGAGCTCGAACAGCAGATCGCCGGCGTGGACGGCCTGGCCCAGGCTCACCTTGATCGCCCCGACCCGACCAGGTACCTTGGACGAGACATTGATTTCCTGCGCCTCAACCTGGCCCTGCAAAGGCAGGATCACCGGCTCGAACGCTTTCTTGACGCCCCAAGCCAGCGCCAGCAGCACCAACACGCCCAGCACCGGCCAGGCCGGAAAGGAGCGCCGTGGCGGGATCGGTGGTACGGCCTTGGCTCGAGCAGGCGGCTCAGAGGGCACCACAATGGGTACTGGCGCGGCTTCGCCAGGGAGGTCGGTGCTGCCGTCTGGCGGAGTCGTGCTCATGGTGGGGTGGCAGCGCCGGAGCGCGAAGAAGTCATGGGCAGGGTGATGTCCGCGCGAGCGGCGAACTCGGTCAGACGATCGGGCTGGCCGCAGGCTTCGAGCAACCGCGACAAGGCCAGCACATATTCGTGCGCGGCTTGCAGACGCTCAGTCTGGCTTCTGGCCAGCGCCAGCTGGGCGTCGGTCACGTCGGTGCTGGTGCTCTGAAATTGCGCAAAACTGATGCGCTGCAGGCGCAGGTTCTCTGCGGCCAACGCGATCGCCGAGGCACCGCCCAGGTATTCGGCACGGGCGTTTTCCACCGCGCGCCACTGCGATTCGATCAATGACGGGATGTCACGGTCAGCCTGTCTGGCGCTGAGCTCGACACGCTGCTGCTGCAGCCTGGCGGCGTCACGCAGCAGGCCGTGGTCGATTCGGCTGAGCAGCGGAAGGCTGAGGTAGATGCCGACCTGCCAGTTGGGCTGCAGCAGCTTGCTGCTGTCGTGGTTCACGTTGTAGTTGGCCAGCGCGACGACATTGGGTGCGCCGGCCTTGCCTTGCAGCGCCAGCGACTGCACCGCCTGTTCACGCTTGGCTGCCAGCTTCTGCCAGGCCGGGTGGTGCAGCCGGCCGGCCAGCACAAAATCAGCCAGTGGACCAGGGCCTTCGCTGTTGACGAACAAGGGGGTGCTGGGCTGGGGTGGCTGGGGCAGCGCGAGCAGGCGCTGCAAGGCCACTTCGGCGAGCGACACATCGCTGCGGGCCTTGGCCTGGTCGCGACGCGCGTTGTCGAGCGCCAGGTCGGCTTTCAAGCGATCCACGTGCGCGATCAGGCCGGCCGCCTCCAGTTTCAGGGCGTTGTGCTGGTGGGCTTGTACGCCCAAGACCACTTCTGCGCGCAGCGCCGCGGCCGCGCGTGCCAGTTGCACCGTAAAGTAACGCTGCGCAACCTGCGTGGCCAGCTGATGCTCGCTGGCTTGTTGCTCGGCCAGTGCCTCTTCGGCTCGCCCTTGGGCCAAACCCTGCACCGCGGCAATGCGACCACCGGTATAGATGGGCCAGACACCACCCACACCGACCGAGCTCAGGCTGGTGATGCGCGTGGCCTGCAGCGCGTTGGGGATCGACGGCAGTTCCACCGCAGGCATGGCGGCGTCAGCCACGCCGATCAGCGGGTTGGCCACGGCGGCCACCTGGGACAGATCAAGGTTGATCGAATTCGAGACCCGGCCGGCAAAGCTGCTGAGGTTCAGCGAGGGACCGCCAAGGCCGGACAAGGCTTGCGCTTGCAGCGCCTGCGCCTGGGCGTCGAGTTGCGCCCCCTGGACGGCGCCGGACGACTGCCGGGCCAGTTGCAAGGCGTCCTGCAGCGATACCACCGTCTGAGCGTGGGCGGCACCCGACAGAGCCATGACGCCCGCACAGACGCCAACCAATACACCACGTCGCTTGCGCATTGCCTTAGTTTAGGGCTACGCTGGTGAAATCGTCCGGTAGCGCAGCAAGCCGAAGCCGCAGTACCTTGCGCCGAATTTTGCGGTGTGCCTTGCAACCAGCACCACCGGGCCGGGCACCGGCTTCATCTAGACTTCCCGTCCCTTACCGGCCCCTATGGAACAACCGGGAGGTAGAACGACCACTGCATGTGGGAAGCCGGACATCTCCTGGAAGCCGGACTCGTCCGGCTCGAGCCTTCACAACTGCATCGCGCGTGGATGTAGCGGGTTCACTGGGAGGTCATGGATTGCCTTGCGACGCTGATTTGGCCAGCCCGGAGGGACTCGAACCCCCGACATCCGACTTAGAAGGTCGGTGCTCTATCCAGTTGAGCTACGGGCTGGGAGACGGCCGAACAACGGCGTGCTGTTGCCCTGGCGTTACCCCGAAACTTTGGCGGGACAGACGAAAACTGCAAGACTCGTTGATTCAAATGGTCGGGGCGGCGGGATTCGAACTCGCGACCTACTGGTCCCAAACCAGTTGCG
>JBDTQC010000202.1:0-6365 GCA_039932405.1 Ideonella sp. | reverse complement strand
CCAGCCGAGCCGCCAGCCAGATGATCAGGATGGTCAAAGTGCCCTGCAGCAATCCGTTCGCAACACGAAAGCCGAGGCGCAGCTTCTGGGTCGTCAGGTCACGGTTGATGGTCTCGACCAGCAGGTTCATCCAGTGTGCGCGGCGCACCTCTTGTCCGCCCAGCAGCTTGATGGTGCGAATGGCACGCACACTTTCCAGAAAATGGGTGTCGCGTCGCGCGGCCCAGACGATTGTCTCCATCGAGGCGTCACGCAGGGGTGCATACAGAGCCCAGCGGATGACGCCGTAGATCAGGGCGGCGGCCAGCACCACCGCAGCAAGCGACGGGCTGAGCACGAACATGATGACCAATGTGATGCTGGCCATCAAGCCGTCGAGCAGGGCCTCGATCAGGTCGACCGTCAGCGCTTGCTGGATCACCTCCATCGATCCGAAGCGCGAAACGATGTCGCCAAGCTGTCGCGACTCGAAAAATGATGCTGACAAATTCTGCAGATGGGTGAACAGGTTGCTGCGCCCCTGCAGCTTCAAGGTGGCCGACAGCACCATCAACATCCAGCCCCGCAAGGTCGTGAAGGTCAGCTGCATCAGCATCACCAGGCCGAAGCCCAGCGCCAGCGTGATCAGCACGTCGCGATCGGCGCTGACAAGTGCGTTGTCGACCACCAGCTGGATGAAGAACGGCTGGATCAGCCCGAATGCCTCGATCGCCAGCGCCAGCGCGAAAAGCTGCGCCAGCGACCGCTTGAAGCCGATCACCCGACCGACCACTTCGGTGAGCTTCAGGCGTGGCGGTGCGGCGACCGGCTTGAAGCGGTGAGTCGGCGTCAGTTCGAGCGCAACGCCCGAAAAATGCTTCGACACCTGTTGCAGGCTCAATCGGCGCTGACCCATGGCAGGATCGTGGATCAGCACCTGATTGCCACGCACTGCAGCGAGGACGACGAAATGATTCAGATCCCAGTGCAGGACGCACGGCATCTGCAATTGCGACAGCTCATCCAGCTCAAGCCGAAGCGGGCGGGTCGCGAGGTCCATCCGGTCGGCCACCAGGGTCAGATCCGACAGCCGCGATCCCTTCAGCGAGACGCCAAAACGCCGCCGCATCTCGGCCAGGTCGATACCGGCGTGGTGATAGGCGGCCACCATCGCCAGACAGGCCAATCCGCACTCGGCGGCCTCGGTCTGCAGGATCATCGGCAATTGCCGGCCGAGCCCGAATCGCAGCTTGCCCAGAAAATCCATGGCTCAGAGTTTTCCGGTCAGGGTGAACAGCGGCTCGAGCACCCATTCGTAGAGCTTGCGACGCTCGAGCAGGATCTCGGATTCGAGCTGCATGCCCGGGTGCAGTGGCTGCGGCTGGCCGTACGCCGTGACCGATTGGGAATCTAGCGCAACGATGATGCGGTACAGCGGCTCACCGGTCGAGGTCAGGCTGGTCAGGCGCGCCAGCTGAGGAGGTAGTTCGTTCGGGCTGATCGCGGTCATCGAGATCGATTTGACGGTTCCTGAGTAGTGGCCGAATTTCTGGTACGGATAGGCCTGGTAGCGGACCAGCACCGGCTGGCCGACGCGCACGAATCCGATCGAGCGGCTCGGCGTGAACAGCTGCGCCTCGAGTTTCGAGCCCGCCGGCAGCAGGCTGAGCAAAGGCGTCGCCGGGTTGGCATTGCTCCCGGGATGGATCTGCATCGCGGTCAAGGTGCCGGCGGTCGGGGCAACGACCAGGATGCGGCGACGCGCTTCGGAATTGACCAGATCCTGCTCGAGCTCGGCAATGGCCCGTTTCAGGGTTGCGATCTGCGACTGGACCTTGAATGGCAAATCGTCGAAGTCCGCTTGCAAGCCAGCCAATTCGCGCTCGCGCTCGCCACGCTGGCGTTCGAGCGTGCGCACGCGGCCTCGTTGATCGAGTTCGTTCTCTTCCAGCTGCTGGATCTGCATCTTCGATGCAAAGCCTTTGGCGCCGAGATCACGCATGCGGTCGGCCGACGACGTGGCCAGTTGAGCGCGCGACTGTTGCGTGTTGAGTTCGCGGGTGAATTGATCGATCTCGGATTGCATCGCCCGCAATCGTTTCGACAGGCTCTTGCGCTGCTGGGCGAGCAGTTGCTGTTGCTGGGTAATCTCTGCCTGCAGGCTGGCGCGACGATCATCCAGCGATCGGGTGATCTCCGCTTCAGCGCCGGTCCCGGTATTGCCGGTTTGTCGTTCCGCCGAAAGCGCGAGCAATTGCTCGCCGGCTTTCACCTGCTCTCCCTCTTGGTGAAATACTTCGGTGACAACCCCTTGCTGCGGCGCAAAAATTTGCACCAGTCCCTGTTCGGGAACCAGCCAACCGGTGACGCTGGCCTTGCGCGTGTACGAACCGAGGATCAGCAAGGCAGCCATCGCCGCGACCGCCAGCAAGGCGAGTACTGCGAACACCCGGTGCGAGATGCGCGGCGTCAGCAAGACGGTGCCCATCCATTGGCTGCGTCGCGCCTCGATCACTTCGCTGCGAAACAACGGCTGGACCAATTCGTTGGACGGCTCGTCTTCGGATTCTGCTGAAAGCGCAGTCGGGGCTGCCGTGGTGACGCTGCGACCCGTGGCCGCCGACTCAAGTGGATCTTGAAGATCAGTCGCGGCTGTTTCGGCAGGAATGGATGCCTGCGCTTTCGGCGTGTCTTGTTCCGTCATCGGCTGACCATTCGGGCGATCACCAGTCTTTGCGGCCAAGCTAAGCTTGCGTGTCGTTCCATCGGGAACGCCAAGCCAGACCCCGCACTCAGGAGCCGCCATTGACTGCCAACCCGGATGTCGCCGCCCCGCCCACGGTGGATGAAATTCATCTGCTCGGCGTTCCGCCGCTCGCAACTTATGTGGACCATGTCACCCGCCGGTCGATCGATGACCATCTGGTGGATCAATCTCGTTTGATCGACCAGTGGCGAACTGCTGCGCAGCATTATCTTCGGCTGCTCGAGAGCGAATCCGGCCTTGCCGAGCAAGCCCGAGTCGCAGAAATTCCGGCGTCAAAAACAGCTTGGGTGCAGCACATCGCCGCACAGGCCGATTTTGCAGAGGGGTTCAATGAACTGCCGGTGGCATTCGCGATGGTCGAACTCGATCGCCTCGTGGTCTACCAGCACAACGTGTCACTCACCCATGCCAAGGTGTTTAGCGATCAACTCGATGACGCGAAAACCCGTGAAGACGCAGTCTTCTCGATCTGTCTGCCACCCAACCCACATCCGCCAGTCATCTTGAGTTCGAGATCGAGCGGTGGAAAATTCATTTTCCAATCGGAGTTGTCGGATGTGCGGGCGTTCAGTCCGAGGCTGTTCACGTCGAAGACTGCGCAGTCCATCATGACGCCCAATGGCAACCCGCCAACCGGCATCGCAATCCCGGTCGGCTTTGGTTCGCGCCACCTGAATGTCGTCAGGCTGGGCAAACGAATGGTCTTGAACAACGGCTACCACAGGGCCTACGCGCTGCGCGCCGCAGGCATCGAGCGCGTGCCGTGTGTCATTCAGGCGATCGCCCATCCGGAAGAACTGGCGTTTGCCGGCGGATCGTCACTGGTCGACAACTTCGATGACTTGTTCAAGTCGCCTCGTCCGCCGCTGTTCAAGGACTTCTTCGATCCGCAACTGACCACCCGGTTGAAACTTCACAGAACCCGCAAGCAGGTTCAGATCAGCATCAGCATCGAAACCCTGCGCGTACCGGCCTGATCCGCATTTGCCGAGCGCAGCAACCGGTCGATCAGTTGGCGAATGCCAGGCCGATCAACCGGTAAGAGCTCAAACCGGCGGCGGCGCCGGAGTGCAACCCGTGCCGCTATTCTTGCCCGAGCCGCTGCTCGAACCGCAGGACGGCTTCGGCTTGCAGCCTCCGCCGCTTCCCGACTTGCCACCTTTGCTGGAGCCGCAGCCCCACTTGATGGAAACCTTCTTCGGCTTCCACGAGAAGCAGCATCCACCGCTGACCTGGTCCAACTCGTCGAGCTTCAAAACGCGCATTGATCTACTCCTTGATGATTTGCCGGGCACGAAACAACGTGTGCTTGATGAATTCTGATGCCGATCGGCTGCTCGGATCAGTCCGCTGAAGACAATATCTTGACACATTTGCACACATTTGGCCAAGGAATCATTGACAACGTGTCGATTCGATTCGTGATGTCGTTCTCATCTGGACATGCGCGCTTTCAGAACGCTGCGATCCCGGTGATCGCGCGCCCCAGGATCAGTGCATGAATGTCGTGCGTACCCTCATAGGTATTCACCACCTCGAGATTGACCAAGTGGCGCGCCACCCCGAATTCGTCGCTGATGCCGTTGCCGCCGAGCATGTCGCGGGCGGTGCGCGCGATGTCCAGCGCCTTGCCGCAGCTGTTGCGCTTCATGATGCTGGTGACCTCGGGTGAAGCGATGCCTTCGTCCTTCATGCGACCGAGTCGCAGGCAGCCTTGCAGGCCCAGTGCGATTTCGGTTTCCATGTCGGCCAGCTTTTTCTGGATCAACTGGTTGGCAGCCAAAGGCCGCCCGAACTGTTTGCGGTCCAGCGTGTATTGACGGGCGGTGTGAAAGCAGTCTTCCGCGGCACCCAGAGCGCCCCAGGCAATGCCGTAACGCGCCGAATTGAGGCAGGTAAACGGGCCTTTCAGGCCGCGGACTTCAGGAAAGGCGTTTTCCTCGGGGCAGAACACGCCATCCAGCACGATCTCGCCGGTCACCGACGAACGCAGCCCGATCTTGCCGTGCACCGCTGGCGCACTCAGGCCCTTCCAGCCCTTTTCGAGAATGAAGCCGCGGATCGCACCTTCATCGTCCTTGGCCCAGATCAGAAAGACATCGGCAATCGGGCTGTTGGTGATCCACATCTTGGAGCCGGTCAGGCTGTAGCCGCCGTCGACCTTGCGGGCGCGGGTCACCATGCTGCCCGGATCTGAGCCGTGATTCGGCTCGGTCAGGCCGAAGCAGCCGATCGATTCGCCGCTGGCCAGCTTCGGCAGGTATTGCTGCTTCTGCGCTTCGCTCGCAAACTCGTTGATCGGCACCATCACCAGCGAGCTCTGCACGCTCATCATCGATCGGTAGCCGGAATCGACACGTTCTACTTCACGTGCCACCAGACCGTAGCAGACATAGTTCAAACCGGCCCCACCGTAGGCCTCCGGGATGGTCGGCCCGAGCAGGCCCAGTTCACCCATCTCGCGGAAGATGCCGACATCCATCTTTTCATGACGAAAGGCCTCGAGCACGCGCGGTGCCAGACGTTCCTGGCTGTAGCTGCGGGCGGAGTCGCGAACCATGCGCTCCTCGTCGCTCAATTGGGTCTCCAGCAACAGCGGGTCATCCCAATGGAAGCTGGCCTTGGTGGTGGTGCGGGACATGTCGTGCTCCTGGTCTGAAATATTGCCGAGTCTAGTTTGTCGTCCACATGCGGTTCGAGTCAACCGTTGGCCGACCGGCGCGGCGTCCCGCATTCGGATCCACGGTCCGCTACGATTGATGGTTTGAAATGCAGCTTTCGCGCTGCGCCACCAGGCCAATGTCCAGCGATCCCCAGAGCCAGTTTGCGGGTACTCAGCCGGTTGCTGCTGCACTTGCCTTCGACGAAGGCCGGTTGTTCGACTTCCTGCGCACGCGTGTCGACGGCATCGGTGACTCGATGGTGGTCCAGCAGTTCAGGGGCGGTCAGTCGAATCCGACGTTTCTGCTGAGCAGCGGTGGCAGGCGGTTTGTGCTGCGGCGCAAGCCGCCGGGCGTATTGCTGCCCTCTGCGCATGCCATCGAACGTGAGTTCAGAGTCATCAGAGCGCTGGCCGATACCGCTGTTCCGGTGCCGAAGACGCATCTGCTGTGCGAACAGAACGAGGTGATCGGCTCTGCGTTCTACATCATGGATTGCGTCGACGGACGTATTCTGTGGGACCCGGCATTGCCGCACATGACGCCGGCGCAGCGTGCCCCCATCTTCGACGAGATGAACCGCGTGATTGCGGCGCTGCACGGCGTTGACCCGGCGCAGATCGGGCTCGCCGACTATGGCAAGCCGGCCCACTATGTTGCCCGTCAGGTGGCGCGCTGGACGCGCCAATACCGGGCGTCTGAAACCGAAACGATCGCCGCGGTCGACCACTTGATCGACTGGTTGCCCGAGCACCTGCCGGCCGGTGACGACGACGCGACGCGGGCTCGCATCGTGCACGGCGACTTTCGGCTCGACAACGTGGTTTTTCATCCCAGCGAGCCGCGCATCCTCGCGGTGCTCGACTGGGAGCTTTCGACGATCGGCGATCCGCTGGTCGACTTCGCCTATCACTGCATGACCTGGCGAATGTCCGGGGAAGGCAGCCGCGGGCTGGGCG
>JBDTQC010000201.1:0-6407 GCA_039932405.1 Ideonella sp. | reverse complement strand
CGATGCGCTACATCCGGCGCTTCGAAGCCTACGATCCGTATTTCATCGAGGAGCCATTCGGCCCCGATGATGTCGACAGCCACGCCAAGCTCGCCCGGCTGACACGAATTCCGGTAGCCACCGGCGAGATCGGCTACGGGCGCTGGTACCACAAGGAGCTGCTGGAGAAGGGCGCCGCTGCCATCCTGCAGAGTGATGCGCTGGTCTGCGGTGGCATCACCGAGTGGAAGCGCATCGCTGCCACCGCCGCGAGCTATGGCGTGGTGATGTGCCCACACTGGTTTCACGATGTGCATGCACCGTTGGTCGCTGCCACACCGAACGCGCCGTATGTCGAATTCTTCTGGGATGATCAGGTGCTGAACTTCCGCCGTCTGGTGGACCGCCAACTCGAACACAAGAATGGTCGTGTGGTCTTGCATCAGACGCCGGGCCTGGGCTTCGGCTTCGACGAGAAAGCGGTCCTGAAACATGGCCGCTGGTCCAGCATCAGCTGAACTTTCACCAACGCTTCCCGGAACTTCCATGACCAACGACTCCTCTTCTGTCAACACGCTGCGTGGCGTGTTCTCGCCGGTGCTGACACCGTTCAAGCGCGACCTGTCGCCGTCGACGCAGCACTTCATCCAGCACTGCTCCTGGCTGATTCGGCAGGGGGTCGGGCTGTCGATCTTCGGCACCAACTCGGAAGCCAACTCGCTGAGCGTGGCCGAAAAACGGGGCCTGCTCGACGCCTTGCTGGCTGCTGGCATTGCGCCGGACCGTCTGATGCCCGGCACCGGAACCTGTTCGCTCACCGACACCATCGAGCTGACGCGCCATGCGGTCAACGCCGGCTGCGCCGGCGTGTTGATGTTGCCGCCGTTCTACTACAAGGGTGTCAGCGACGAAGGCTTGTTCAGAAGTTACGCCCACGTGATCGAAGCGGTCGACAGCTCGCGCCTGAAAATCTACCTCTATCACATCCCGCCGGTGGCGCAGGTGGGCATCAGTCTGGCGTTGATCGAACGGCTGCTGAAGGCGTATCCCGGCAACATCGCGGGGATCAAGGACAGCTCGGGCGACTGGTCGAATACCGAGGCCATGCTGCGCGAATTTCAGCCGTCTGGTTTTGATGTATTCGCTGGCTCCGAAGCCTTCCTGCTCGCAACCTTGCGGGCCGGCGGTGCCGGCTGCATCACCGCCACCGGCAATGTGAATCCGGGTCCGATCGTCGAGCTGTTCCGCCATTGGCAGGACGACGACGCTGACAAGCGGCAGGCTGCGCTCAACATCACCCGTGGCGTATTCCAGAAACGGCAGATGATCGCCGCAATGAAAGCTGCAATCGCCTGGCAGTCGGGCGACAGCGCCTGGTCGACCTTGCGTCCGCCACTGGTCGAGCTGGACCAGCCGCAATGCCAGCAGTTGCAAGCCGAATTGGGCGCCTGCGGTTTCAAGATGCCGGAAGCTTCGACGCTGGCAGTCAACGCCTGAGCCCTGCCGTTCGGAGATCCTCGGCTCGGTCAACGCATAGACTGGCGTAACCGAGGATCGCCTCCCATCGCCCATTCCAGCGAGACAAACGATGCCCATCGATCGAAGCCCTCAACCCGACAGCCCGCCGATGCATCCGGACGCCGATGCCAGTGGCATGGCCAAGGGTCTGACCAACTATGGTGACCGCGGCTTCTCGCTGTTTCTGCGCAAGGCCTTCATCAAGGGTGCCGGTTATACCGATGCGGTGCTCGACAAGCCGGTGATCGGCATCACCAACACCGGCAGCGCCTACAACCCCTGCCACGGCAACATGCCGCAGCTGATCGATGCCGTCAAACGCGGCATCATGCTGGCCGGCGGGCTGCCGATGGATTTCCCGACCATCTCGATCCATGAGAGTTTTGCGCAGCCGACCAGCATGCTGACGCGCAACCTGATGTCGATGGACACCGAGGAGATGATTCGCGCGCAGCCGATGGACGCGGTGGTGCTGATCGGTGGCTGCGACAAGACCGTGCCGGCGCAATTGATGGGCGCGGCGTCAGCGGGCATCCCGGCAATCCAGCTTGTCACCGGCTCGATGCTGACCGGTTCGCACCGCGGCGTGCGGGTTGGTGCGTGCACCGATTGCCGGCGTTACTGGGCGCATTTCCGCGCTGGCGAGATCGATGCCGAAGAAATCAGCGCGGTCAACAACCAGCTGGTAGCCAGCGTCGGCACCTGCTCGGTGATGGGCACGGCCAGCACCATGGCCTGCATCGCCGAAGCGCTGGGCATGACCGTGCCAGGCGGTGCATCGCCGCCGGCCGTCACGGCCGACCGCATCCGCGTGGCCGAAATGACCGGCACCGAAGTCGTGCGCATGGCGCGCGAGCGGCTGACCATCGACAAGGTGCTGACCGCCAAGGCCTTCGAGAACGCGATGCGGGTGTTGCTTGCCATCGGCGGCTCGACCAACGGCATCATCCACCTGACCGCAATTGCCGGGCGGATGGGCTTCGAAGTCGACCTGCAAGCGCTCGACCGCATGGGCCGCGAAACGCCGGTGCTGCTCGACCTGAAGCCGTCGGGGCAGCACTACATGGAGGATTTTCACGACGCCGGTGGCATGGCCACGCTGCTGCGTGAACTGAAGCCGCTGCTGCACCTGGACGCGATGACGGTAACCGGCCGCACGCTCGGTGAAGAAATGGAGCGCCACCCCGCGGCCTTTGCACAAAACGTGGTGCGGCCAGCGTCGAACCCGATCTATCCACAAGGCGGCATCGCCGTGCTGCGCGGCAACCTGGCGCCGAACGGCGCCATCATCAAGCAGTCTGCGGCCAACCCGGCCTTGATGGAGCACGAAGGCCGCGCCGTCGTATTCGAGAGTGTGCAAGACATGGCCGAACGCATCGACACCGACCAGTTGGATGTCACTGCAGACGACATCATCGTGCTGAAGAACATCGGTCCGAAAGGCGCGCCCGGCATGCCGGAGGCCGGCTACATCCCGATCCCGATGAAGCTGGCGCGGGCCGGTGTAAAAGACATTGTGCGCATTTCCGATGGCCGCATGAGTGGCACTGCATCCGGCACCATCGTCTTGCACGTCAGCCCGGAGGCGGCGATCGGCGGCCCGCTGGCGCATGTGCGCAATGGCGACCGTATCCGGCTCTCGGTGGCTTCAAGGGCGCTCGATCTGCTGATCAGCGACGACGAATTGCAGCGCCGCCGCGCCGCTGCACCGGTGGTCGAACCGACCGCGCCTCGTGGCTACCGCAAGCTCTACCTGCAGTCGGTCCTGCAGGCCGGCGAGGGCGTCGATTTCGATTTTCTGAGGGCAGCGCAGATGCAAGGCAGTGTGCCCGGGTCGAAGACCTGAATATCCCGACCGTTCTTGAGGTCGGTTCATCTTCGTTGGCAAGTTGCCGCTTTGTAGCGGCAATCGGGAGGAAAACCATGAGCGAGACAAACAAGGTGGCCGTCGTCACCGGCGCCGGCACCGGCATCGGCCGCGCCGCGGCGCTGGCCTTGCTGGCGGCGGGTTACAGCGTGGTGTTGGCCGGACGACGCCAGGAGCCACTCGACGCGGTCGCTGCCGAGGCGGCGGCCGGCGAACGGGTGCTGGTGGTGCCGACCGACGTCTCGAGCGCAGCACAAGTCGATGCCTTGTTTGCAAAGACACGCGAGAGTTTCGGGCGCGTCGACGTGTTGTTCAACAACGCCGGCATCAATGCGCCAGGAATCGCGTTCGAAGACCTCAGCCTCGAGAAGTGGCAGGCGGTCGTGGACATCAACCTGACCGGCATGTTCTTGTGTGCGCAGGCTGCGTTTCGTGTGATGAAGGACCAGAACCCGCGAGGCGGCCGGATCATCAACAACGGGTCGATTTCGGCCCACGCGCCGCGCCCCGATTCCGCACCGTACACCTGCACCAAACACGCGATCACCGGGCTCACCAAGTGCATTTCGCTGGATGGCCGGAAGTACGACATCGCGTGTGGCCAGGTCGATGTCGGCAATGCCATGACCGAACTGTCGCAGCGCATGGCCAAGGGCGTGCGGCAGGCGAATGGCAAGATCGAGGTCGAGCCGATGATGGATGTGGCGCAAGTGGCGAGCACGCTGGTCTACATGGCGAGTCTGCCCCTCGAGGCGAATATCCAGTTCGTCACGGTGATGGCCAGCAAGATGCCATTTGTGGGCAGAGGCTGAACCGGCGCCTTTCGGCCTGCGGCATTCCGGCAACCTCATGGATACCCATTTTCTTCAGAGCTTCGTCATGGTCGTCGACTGCGGATCGATGGCCGAAGCGGCGCGCCGACTCGATCTGACGCCCGCCGCGGTGGCCGCTCGTGTCAAGTCACTCGAAGAAGGCCTGGGTACCGCGCTGGTGCGACGCGCCGGCCGCACGGTCAAGGCCACCGAGGCCGGCTTGAAGGTCCTGCCCCACGCGCGCGGCGTGTTGCGCGATGTGCGCGATCTGCACGCGATTGCCAACGATGACGCGCCGTTGGGCGAGCTGCGCCTGGGTGTGTCGACATCGTCGCTGACGGGGCTGCTGCCGCCGATCCTGCGCCGCCTGTACGAGCTTCATCCGCGGCTTGCCGTCTTCATCGAACCCGGTTCGTCGAGCCACCTCTATCACCAGGTGACAACCGGCGCGCTCGATGCGGCGGTCATCGTGCAACCGCAGTTCATGTTGCCCAAGCCGTGTGAATGGCGGGTTCTGGTCGAGGAGCCGCTGTGTCTGCTCGCTCCGGCGGCCATGGCTGGACGCGATCCGGTCGAACTGCTGTCCAGCGAACCCTTCATCCGCTACGACCGTGCGATGTGGGGCGGGCGGCTGGCTGATGCGTACCTGCGCCGCTTGCAGATCAAGCCGCGCGAGCGGATCGAGATCGATGCCTTGAATGCGATCGCCGCATTCGTGCATCAAGGTCTGGGCGTTTCGCTGGTGCCTGACTGGACGCCGCCCTGGCCGGAAGGTCTGCAGGTCATTCGCATGGAGCTGCCGCCGCCGGTGCCGATCCGCCGCATGGGGATCGTGTGGTCGACGCAGGGGCCGCGCGCCGCGCTGTCGCGCACCTTGCTGGAGGTTGCAGAAGCGGTCTGGACCAAGGCCGCTTCCGCCAGGCCGCCCTGACGCCCTCGATTCATTATTGATAATTTTATCTTCAATACGATCGAAACTTGTTGTCTCCGACCCTAGTATGGGGCTCGATCCATTCACTCTCAGGAAACATCAACAATGAAAAGCCCATTGAACAAGTCCGTCCTCGCACTGCTGCTAAGCGCCGGATTGGCATTGCCATTCGCCGCCCAGGCTCAGAAATACAGTGCCGGTTCCGACGTGACCGTGGTTCAGGGCTTCCAGGCCGGCGGGGGTAGCGATGCGCTGGCTCAGTTGGTGCAGCCTTACCTCGCCAAGGAACTGGGCGTCAACTTCGTCAACCGCTACCAGCCGGGCGCCACTGGCGCCATCGCCTGGACCGGACTCGCCAAACAGACGGCGGCCGATGGCAAGACGGTGTCGATCACCAACACGCCGATGTTGATGACGAACTACATCATGAATCCGACGATGCAGTATTCGATCGACGACCTGACGCCATTGGCCAACGTCGTGACCGATCCTGGCGTGATCGTGGTCGCCAAGGACAGCAAATACAAGACGATCAAGGACCTGCTCGACGCCGTACGCGCTTCGCCAGGCCACATCACGATCGGCAACTCGGGCGTGGGTGGTGATGACTTCTTCTCGGTGATCATGATCGAGAAGGCCACCGGCCTGAAATTCCAGCAAGTGCCCTTCGCCGGCGACGGCCCGTCCTGGGCTGCGGCACTCGGCGGCAAGATCGACGCCAGTGCGAACAACCTGGGCATCACCTATCCGCAAGTCAAGTCGGGCAATCTGCGCGTGCTGGCGGTCTTCACCGACAAGCGGGTGGCGGAATTGCCCGACGTGCCGACCCTGAAGGAGCTGGGTATCCCGGTCGTCGCCGGATCGTCGCGTGGCTACAGCGCACCCAAGGGCATTCCGGAGGCAGCGCAGAAGGAATTCATTGCCGCGATGGGCCGGGTGATCGCCAATCCGGACTTCAAGCGTGACGCTGCGGCACGTGCGATGGTGATCGACTACAAGGCCGGCGCGGAGTACGCCAGCTTCCTGAAAGACCAGGAAGTCGCGTTCAACCAGATCTGGAAAGAAGTCAAAGATCAGGTGACGAAGAAATAAAGCGGCAGATGCCCGCCCGAACGGTGTCAGCCTCAACACCTGCTGTTGAGGTCGGCACCGTTTTCAAGTCGTCCGGGGTGCGCTTCGCCCCCGGCGCATGACAGAAAGCAGCTCGCGTGAACAGCACCATCATTCTTGCCATCGCATCGATCGCGCTGGCCCTCGCGTTGCGCACCCAGACGGATGCCTAGCCGGAAACCGCGCCGCG
>JBDTQC010000200.1:0-6428 GCA_039932405.1 Ideonella sp. | reverse complement strand
GCGCTCTGCGTCTTCGGCCCGGCGCGGTTGATCTCGTCGGCCAGCAGCACCTGCGTGAAGACCGGACCGGGGTGGAATACGAACCCTTCCTTGGCGCGTTCGTAGACGCTGACGCCGATCAGATCGCTGGGCATCAGGTCGGAGGTGAACTGGACCCGTGAAAAACGCAGCCCCAGCGAGACCGACAAGGCGTGCGCCAGCGTTGTCTTGCCGACGCCGGGCACATCCTCGATCAGCAGATGGCCGCCGGCGAGCAGGCAGGCCACACTGTCGATGATCTGCGCGCGTTTGCCGACAATGATCGTGCTAACCTGATCGACGAGCCGGGACAGTTGGGCGGTTTGGCTTGCATCGATCTGACTCATCCGGTCAACCTTACTCGAAAATCCTCGCCAGCCAGGATGGCCTCGGCTGAATCCGATATCGGTCACAGCCTTTGGAACTTCATGCCGACTGCCTTTTTCAGCCATCCCGACTGCCGTGGCCACGACATGGGGAGCGGGCATCCGGAATGCCCGCAGCGACTCGATGCGATCGACGATTTCCTGCTGGCCAGCGGGCTGGATATTGCGCTCGATCGTCGTGAAGCGCCGCTCGTCGATCTGCGCGACGTTGCGGCGGCGCACGCCAGTGGCTACATCGCGAACCTGCAGGATTTCATGTGTGGCATCGAGGCGTCCGGTCAATCGCGCGCGCTCGATCCCGATACCCTGGCGTGTCCCGGAACCTGGCAGGCCATCTTGCGTGCGGCCGGCGCGGCCGTGGCGGCCACCGATGCGGTGATCGCCGGCAGCGCGAGCAATGCGTTCTGCTCGATCCGACCGCCCGGACACCACGCGACCCGCGGCGAATCGATGGGTTTCTGCTTCTTCAACAATGTCTGCATCGCAGCGCGCAGGGCGCTCGACGTGCATGGACTGAAGCGGGTGGCGATCGTCGATTTCGATGTCCATCACGGCAACGGCACCGAGGACATCGTTGCCAACGACGACCGCATCCTGATGGTGAGCTTTTTCCAGCATCCGCTCTATCCGGGCAGCGGCGGGGTGCCGCTGGGCAGCAACATGGTCAACCTGCCGGTTCCACCCTATACCCGTGGCCCCGAGCTGCGCGAGATGATCCAAGCCATGTGGATGCCCGAGCTGGAACGCTTCAAGCCGCAGATGATCTTCATCTCCGCCGGTTTCGATGCGCACCGTGAGGACGATCTCGGACAACTCGGTCTGGTCGAGGCCGACTACGAATGGATGACGCGGCGGGTCAAGGAAGTGGCCGATCGCCACGCCGATGGGCGCATCGTGTCTTGCCTCGAGGGCGGCTACAACCTCAGCGCGCTGGGGCGCAGCGTGGCTGCTCATTTGCGGGTTCTGGCATCGGTCGACGGCTGAGATTGCCTTGGCAGCCGTGGGGTGCTCGACCTGCAATGAAAAGAGCCGGTCGTCGGACCGGCTTTTTCGGGATGGTGCGAAAGCTTAGAAGTTGTGCCGCACGCCCAGCGCAAAACTGCCAAACTTGCCACCATACAGGCGTGCCGGGTCGGTGACACGGGTGTAGTAGGTATAGGCCTTGGTCCGCTTGCTCAGGTTGTAGTTGTAGCCCAGCGTGAACTGCTTGGCGTCGTCGTCTGCAATGGCGTTGCCCTTGACCTTGTCCGCGTAGCCGTAATTCAGGTGCAATTCGCCCGGGCCCATGGCGTACATCGCCGATGCTCGGTAGGCATTGCGACGGGTATTCACGCCAAAGGCGTCGTCGTTGCGCATGATGTAGCCACCAACCGTGAAACTGCCGATCTCGTACAAGACGCGCAGACCGAACTCCTTCGGTTTGGTACCAGACAATCCGGCTCGCGCCTGCAGGTAGCTGGCGCCCAGGTGCAGTGGGCCGGCATCGTAGTTGGCGGTCAGCACCTGCGTGCGCCCGATCTGGGTGTTCTCGGACAGGCCGAGTTGCGCATCGATCACCAGGCCGCTCATGCTCGGCGACGTATAGGCGATCATGTTGGTCGCATTGCCTGGATAGAGGTAGAACGCATCCGCCGACGTACCGGTGTCGTGGTTGTGCATGCTGACGTAGTCGGCAGTCGTGAAATAGGCATTGGTCGGGCCCATGTTGCCCAAGCGCACCCGGCCGAAAGCGCCGCCCAGTGCAACCCAGCTTTCGCGACCCCAGAATGCCGCCCCCGCTTGCGCGCCGGTATCGGCCCTGAAGCCATGCTCAATCAGGAAACTCGCCCGCACACCGCCGCCCAGGTCCTCGATGCCGCGAAACCCGATGCGCGACGAGTTGTCATTGAGGTTGTAGACCGTCTGGTTGTTGCTGCGAATCCGTTCAACCGTCTCGTTGATGCGACCGTAAACGGTCACACTGCTTTGCGCCAGTGCGCTCCCGGCAGCCAGGGTGGCGACAGAGACCAGAAAAATTGAGCGTTTCATTGTTGGCTTCCTCGGTTCGATTCAAATGCACGGATCGACTGCTGACCCTCCAGATCGAAAATTCTAGGTAGTTATCCCCGGGTTCGCAGTGATGTCTTTGACATGTTGCGGCGCAACAACGTTGCGCCGAGCCCCTCACCGACCGCGCAGGTGGGCGGGGGCTTCCAGCCGCTTGGCAACCAATGACAAGCTGAGCGTCAGCGCCAGATAGAGTGCGGATATCGCCAGGTACGGCTCCCAGTAGCGCGAGTAGGCGCCAGCAACGGTTCTTGCAGCCAACGCCAGTTCGGCCAGTCCGATGGCCGACACCAGCGACGAATCCTTGATCAACGTGATGCCCTCGTTGACCAGCGCCGGCATCATGCGGCGAAAAGCCTGCGGAAGTACCACGAAGCGCATCGCCTGCGCATGGGTCAAGCCCACGCTGTAGGCGGCCTGGGTCTGGCCCTGGTGGATGCTCTGGATGCCGGCGCGGAAAACTTCCGAGATGTAGGCGCCGGCATTCAACGTCAGCGCCAGTGCCCCGGAGAAAAACGCACCGTGCGACTGGCGAAACTCCCGCGCCGCCGGGCCGTCGAGCAGCAATCCGGTGTCGGGATGGATCAATGCAGGCATCACCGCAAAGTGGACCAGCAGAATCTGGACGAACAAGGGCGTGCCACGGAAAAACGTCACATACGCTGATGTGATGCCGCGCAACAGCAGCATGGTCGCAGCTGCCAATGGCTGCCTGGGCCTGGGTGCATCGCGTGAACTGCTGATCAGGCCAAGCATCACACCGAGAATCAGACCGGCGCCGACCGAGACGATGGTCAACTCGATCGTCGTCAGCAGCCCGCTGAGAAAAAGCGGGCCGTAGCCGGCCAGGATGTCCCAGCGCAGATCCACGAACCGATCCTGACCGGATTATTTCGAGGCTGCCGGCGCCGTCGGCGCGGCGGTTGCCGTCGCCCCGAAATATTTGGCGTAAATGCGCTCGTAGCTGCCGTCGCTTCGCATGTCGGCGAGCGCCTTGTTCACCTTGGACAACAAATCCGCGTTGCCTTTTTTCACGGCGATGCCGTAATGCTCGGTCGCGAAGGCTTCAGTATCGGCGACCGATTTGAACTTGGCCGCATCGTTGTTGGCTACGTAATTCACGATCACGCCGTTGTCGGCCACCACAGCGTCGACCCCACCCGCGCCGAGCTCCTGCAGCGCCAGCGGCGTCGATTCGAAGCGCCTGATGTTGGTGTTCGATTTGCCGAGCAGCTTGCTGACGGCTTCATCGCCGGTGGTGCCGGTCTGCACGCCGACCTTGAGTTTTTTCAGATCGTCGAAGCGTGCGGCCTTGACTGCGATCAACTGCTGAGCGTTGAAATACGGGTCGGAGAAATCCATCGACTGACGCCGCTCGTCAGTGATCGTGATGGCCGAAACCAGCAGATCGCGGTCGCCCTGGTCGAGCGTTGTGAAGATGCCCTCCCAAGGCGTATTGATGAACTTGACTTCGAGGCCGGCCTTCTCGGCGACTGCCTTGACGATGTCGATATCGAAACCGACGATCTCTGCCTTCTCGTTCTGCGATTCGAATGGCGCGTAGGCGGCATCGGTACCGACCGCGTAGACCTTGTCGGGAGCCGGCGGCGGTGCCGAAGCGGCAACCGGTGCTGCAGCCGGCGCCGCTGAATCAACTGCCGGCGCCTCTTTCTTGCCGCAGGCAGAGAACAGCACACCCGCCATCAGGACGACGGCGGTCTGCAGAAATCGTCGGGTGGCCAAAGCTGTCATGGAATCCTCGCGGGTTGGGTTGGACTGCCGATTCAAATGGCAGCGTCAAATGGACATCGCGCAGTGTAAGGGCCGCGTCGCACGCCTTTTCAGCACGATTCTTCGCTCGCTTGGCGCGCGCATAGTCCGCTTCTCGATACTCATTTCGCGGTGCGGCCGCCTTCTCGGATCGTCGCATTTCAGCCGCGCCGCAAGCGGCTGCAGGTCTGAACCTGCTCGACTGCGCCGAGGATCCGGTTCGGTGCGAAGATCGCCGGGACCGACGCCACGCCACTTCTGCTGCCAATCGACCGGAGCGATCAAATGGGGACCGTGATCTACACACATGCTGCCTGCCTGAATCATGTGCCGGAACCCGGGCATCCCGAGTCGCCACCCGGACGCAGGCGCTTGTGCGCGCGCGGATAGGAACTTGACCGATGCTTTCTTCCCGATGATCGCGATTCGTAGCGCGGCGCTGGCAGCGCTGTTGTGTGCCGATCCCGATGCCAAGGCCGCCCTTGCACGGGCCATCGACTGGCAGACCTTGCCGGCCGGCGCCGGCTGGCGGTTTACCGAACCGCCCGGCATCCCCGGTCGGCCGCTGCGCCCGAAGCTGGTGGCTCACACGGAATTGAAGCAGCGCTCGATGGCCACCGTCGAGGGCCGTGCCGCGCTGATCCATGCGCTGGCCCACATCGAGCTGAACGCCATCGATCTGGCGCTCGATCTGGTGGCGCGCTTCGACGACATGCCGGATGACTTCTACCGCCAATGGGCGGGTGTGGCCAGTGAAGAAGCCTTGCACTTCCAGTTGCTGCGCGATCACCTCGGCGGGCTCGGCCATTGCTATGGCGATTTTCCGGCTCACGGCGCACTCTGGCAGATGGCCGAAAAGACCAAGGGCGACATCCTGGCACGTCTTGCACTGGTGCCGCGCACGCTCGAGGCACGCGGGCTGGATGCTTCGCCGCCGATCAAGGCCAAACTGGTCGGTGCAGGCGACTGGCGCGCAGGCGAGATTCTCGACGTGATCCTGCGCGACGAGATCGGTCATGTGGCGATCGGCAACCGCTGGTATCGCAGCCTGTGCGCGCAGCGCGGTCTCGATCCAGTGGCTACTTACGCGCAGCTTGCGACCCAGTACCAGGCACCGCGGCTGCGCGGGCCATTCAATCTCGAGGCCCGCCGGGCGGCCGGATTCGACGAAGTCGAGCTGGAGGCCTTGCTGGCGCGCCCGTGAGGCGCACAGGCGATTTCCCTAGAATCAAGGCCGCCTCTCCCACCCGCAGTACAACCAGACCATGGCCATTTTCCAGCTCGACCAGCTCATTCCGCAAGTTGCCGAAACCGCTTGGGTCGCCGACAACGCGACCGTGATCGGCAATGTCCAGCTGGGCGAAAACGCCAGCGTCTGGTTCAACGCGGTGCTGCGCGGCGACACCGAGCGGCTGACCATCGGCACCAACAGCAACGTGCAGGATGGCAGCGTCCTGCATGCAGACCCGGGCTACCCATTGACTTTGGGCGACAACGTCACGATCGGCCACCAGGTGATGCTGCACGGCTGCACGGTTGGTGACGGCTCGTTGATCGGGATCCAGGCGGTGATTCTGAACGGCGCCCGGATCGGCCGCAATTGTTTGGTCGGGGCGGGCGCACTGGTGACGGAAGGCAAGGAGTTTCCCGATGGCTCGCTGATCGTCGGCAGCCCTGCCAAGGCCGTGCGTCAACTGAGCGATGAACAGATCGCCAACGTCCATCGTGCGGCCGCTCACTATGTTGACAACGCGCGGCGCTACCGCAGCGGTTTGCAACGTCTCGACGCTTCGAACACCCGCACATCGGCATGAGTGAAGTCCACAAGTTCCTGTTCGAAGGATTGCCAGTGCGCGGCGTGATCGTGCGGCTCACCGACGGCTGGCGCGAGGTGCTGCAGCGTCGCGAGCAAGGTGGTGAGGCGTGGCCCGGGCCGGTACGCGTGCTGATGGGGCAAATGGCGGCAGCCGGTGCACTGATGCAGTCGAACATCAAGTTCAACGGTGCGCTGGTGCTGCAGATTTTTGGTGACGGCCCGGTCAAGCTGGCGGTGGCCGAGGTGCAGTCGGATCTGGCCTTCCGCGTGACCGCCAAGGTCGACGGTGAGGTCGGCGCTGGCGATGGCATCGCGGCTTTGCTGAACCCGGGCGGCAAGGGACGTTGCGCGATCACGCTCGATCCAACCGACCGTTTGCCCGGCCAGCAGCC
>JBDTQC010000199.1:0-6439 GCA_039932405.1 Ideonella sp. | reverse complement strand
CCTTCATGCCCAGTTCGTGCGCCATCACGATGATCGCCTTGCACAGCGCCATATCCTTCGAACCTGCGGCCAGGTGTCGCACAAAGCCTTTGTCTATCTTGAGGAAATCGATGTCGTAGCGTTGCAGGTACGACAGTGATGAATAGCCGGTTCCGAAATCATCGAGCGAAATGCCGAGGCCCGCAGCGCGCAACTCGAGCAGTTGGCGGTTGCCACCGGAGGCCGGATCGAGCAGCGCGCCTTCGGTGATCTCGATCACCAGGCTTTGCCCGGGCAAGTCGAGTTCACGCATCAGCTCGAACCAGCGCTCCTGGCTGCCCTGCGCGTGAACGAACTGCACCGGCGACTTGTTGACGCTGACCTGAAACTCGGGGTCGATGTCGGCGCGCCAACGCTGCACCTGCAACGCCGCCTGACGAAACACCCAATTGCCGATTTCGACGATCAGGCCGGTCGATTCGGCAATCGGGATGAAATCGACGGGGCTGATCAACCCGCGCGACGGATGCCGCCAACGAATCAGCGCCTCGGCCTTCTGGATGCGCCGACTGGCCACTTCGATGATCGGCTGATAGACGATGAAGAACTGGTCACCGGCCAGCGCGCTGCGCAGATCATTGGCGAGAATGCGCCGCGTTTGTGCCGCCACTTCGAGCGATGCCGTGAAATGGTCGACCCGGTTGCGCCCGTTGTCCTTGGCCGCGTACAAGGCCTGGTCGGCATGCTTGAACAGCGCATCGATGTCCAGGGCATCGTCGGGATACAAGGTAATGCCGACGCTGGCAGATACGAATGCCATTTCGCTGCCCAGCCGGAATTCCTCGGACATGGCCTGGACGATCTTCTGCGCAATCTGGTCGGCGCGTTCAGGATCTGTCATCTCCGACAGGATCACGGTGAATTCATCACCGCCGAGGCGGCCGACCGTATCGACTTCGCGCACGCAGGCGCTGATCCGCCGCCCCGCTTCGATCAGCAACTGGTCACCCATCGCATGGCCGACGCTGTCGTTGACCTGCTTGAAATGATCGAGATCGATGAACAACACTGCCAGTTGCAGCCCGGCGCGGCGGGTCTTCATGATGTTCTGTTCGAGACGGTCGCGCAACATGCGTCGGTTCGGCAGGCCGGTCAGCGCATCGAAGTTCGCCTGCTGCCAGATCAGGGTCTCGGACTTCTTGCGCTCGCTGATATCGGTGTGCGTTCCGACCATCCTTGTCGGCCGCCCCCGCTCGTCGCGGCCGATCACCATGCCTCGCGCGAGCACCCATTTCCAGCTGCCGTCGCCGAACCGCACCCGGCGCTCGTTGACATAGGCCGGCGTCAAGCCTTCGAGGTGCGCACGCCGATCGCGGAGCATGCCCTCCTTATCGTCGGGATGGGTTCGCTCGTCGAAATTTTCAGCCAGCGTGGACGATTCGCCGCCGGCAATCCCGTACATCTCGAAGAAGCGCTCCGAATAGGTCACGACCCCGCTGCGGATGTTCCAGTCCCAAACGCCGTCACCGGTACTCTCGAGCGCGAGTTTCCATAATTTGTCGCGCTCGCGCAGCGCGGCCTCGGCATTGGTTCGGGCGGTGATGTCAAGGGCCAGTCCGACCCGGACCGCTCCATGCTCATCGCGCGAGACAGCAGAAGAGGTCATCTGGATCCACTTGCGGGTTCCGTCGGCCAGCACGATGCGAAAAACCACATCCAGCGTCTCGTCCTTGTCGACCGTCGCCTGCACTTGCTGCTCCAGCCGCGCATAGTCATTTCGGTGGCGCATGCGGGTCAGCAGTTCAGCGTCGGCCATCACCGCCTCAGGAGTCACCCCGTACAGTTTGCGCACGCCGTCGCTGACAAAGGTGTAGCGCTTGCGTTGCTGCGAATCGACAATCACGCGATACAACACCCCCGGAACATGCTTGGTCAGCGTGCGGAAATCCGAGTCGCTGCGCAGCAGAGCCTGTTCGGCATGGACCCGGGCGGTTATTTCCTCGACAGTTCCCTCGTAGTAGGCAACCTGCCCGCGTGCATCGCGTACGGCATGCGCATTTTCGCTGATCCAGATCCGGTCACGGGACTTGTAGCGATAGATCTCCGACACAAAACCATTCACATGGCCTTCCCGCTCGATCAACTCGCGGAATTTGCTGCGCTGGGTCGGATCAACGTACCAGCCGAACTCGATATCGTTGACTGCAGCCAGCATTTCGGCTTCGCTCGAGAAGCCGTTCAGCTTGACCAGCGCCTGATTGGCGCGCAACTGGATGCCATCGGCGGACGATCGGTAGGCGCCGACCGGCAGAAACTCGAACATCGATCTGAAATCGGACCAGACCGCATCGACATCCGGATCGGATGACGGATGCCGAATCATTCGAGCGTCGGACGACATGGGTTCGGATCCTGCCTGCTCAACCCGCCTCGGGCCCGCGGATTGCTTCGCTCGCCCGCACGGCAGGATAGTCCGCCGGCTGCGCAGCTCCCGCATCGATCGTTCTTCCAACCACACCGAGGTGCTGTTTCGAAGTGATGCCCATCGAGACATAGATGCTCGTCACAGCCTCGACACCGAGGTGGGCCGGGCTGACCCACTCCTGCGGGACATACAACAAGCCGCCACCAACCGGAATCGGTGCGGTCGGTACCAGCACGCCGACATAGGCCGCGCCAGCCACGTTGACCGGCTCGGGGGTCGACAGCAGACCGAGCACCGCCGCACCGCCCGGGCCACCGAAATGCAGCCAGACCGGACTCATCGATCGGGTTTGCGAATTGTCGCGCTGCGCCAGCAGGTCGACGAAGCGCTTCGCCATGTCGTAGATCTTGCCGACCAGCGGAATGCGATTGATGAGTCGGTTGAACGCGGTTGACATCACACGCCTGAGTCGCGTCTGGACCAGGATGCCGAGCGTGAAGATCAACAGCAGCACGACCAGCACGCCGATCAGGTATGCCCCCCAGCCGCTGCCCACGCCGCCGAAGCCGATGGCGACCAGGATCTGGCCGATCAGGCTGCCGGGGCCGAACCAGGCGTATAGCAGCCGGGCAACCCACACACACACCGCAATCGTCGCGATCAACGGCAAGGCCGCCAGCAGGCCGGTCAGAAAGGTTCTGAGGACGTGGCGGGTCGAATCGGTCAACATGGCTGCGGCGGGCTCAGAGGCGATTCAAGGATGAAGGCTGTGGCAATCGCCACCACGGGCGCGACCGGGAAAAGCTTCAACCGACCTGGCGACGGGCATGACGCTCGATGAGCCCGGCCATGTGGTTGAGCGACAGCAGGTGCGCGTGCACCAGCCCCAGCGCGCCGCTGCGGTGCAGCGCCAGCACCGAGGCGTCGGACAACTTTCCGAGCTTGCCTTCGTCGACGGTCATGAAGCCGTCGACAGTCAGATTTTCGCCATTCGGCAGCGTGACATCGGCCTTCATGTCGGTGAACAGCCGCAGCGATTGCAACTGGTCGCAGAACTGCGCGGTCCGCTTGGCTTCGTCGTCGAAGGCCTTCAGAAATTCGATCGCCTGCAACAGCGCCGGTGCCTGCTCACCATCGGCGGTGAACAGCGCTTCGCCCTCGGCGTCGTTGAGCCCGGGCCACTGCGCATCGATGTAGACGCCGATCTGGTCGCTGCCCGGCAAAGGCGACGTGAAGTAGGGCATGCGGCGGAAATAGGCCGGCAGGTAGGCGGCATCCCAGCGTCCCTCGTCGACGAACAGGTTGTCGTTCGGAACCAGTCCGAGCAGCGCCACTGGCGAGATCTGCGGGTTGCTCGGCGTCGGCTGAACAAAGATGATCGGGAATGCCAGCGCGGCCTGCGAGAACTCGATTGCATTCACGAACACGGCGTGGGTGTGCACCAGCGCACCCACGTTGTCGTATGGTTTCAGTTTCTTGTGGCGATGCAGCTGCGCGTTGAGTTGCACCGGCTCCCGGTACAGAGGCAGAACTTCTTTGGTCATGAGTCGGCTGGATCCGGATTTGGAAGGGGGGATTGTGATTCGTCGATCGGCGAGGCGAGCACGCGGTCGATGCGCTTGCCTTCCATCTCGACAACCTGGAAGCGCCAATTCTCCCAGTCGACCGAATCGGCCGTTACCGGCAGGCGCCCGAGCAGCAGCATGATCATGCCGGCCAGCGTGTTGTAGCGACCGCGATCTTCCTCGGGCAGTTCTTTCAGATCAAGCCGGTCTTTCAACTCGGGCACCGGAATCAAGCCATCGAACATCCAGGCGTTGTCACCATGCGACACCGCCCACGCATCGTCGTTGGTGGGTGTCGTGAACTCGCCGGTGATCGCTTCGAGCAAATCGCGCACGGTGATCATGCCCTGCACTTCGCCGTATTCGTCGACTACCAACACCAGCTGCGCACCGGTCGCGCGGAATTGCTCGAGCAACTCCATGCCGGACAGCGTCTCCGGTACGAAAACCCCCGGCTGAACCTCGTCGGCCATCTGCGACAGCGACAGCGGCAAGCCCTGCACCGCACGGCGCAGCAGTGTTTGCGCCGACACCACGCCTACCACGTCGTTCAGTCCGTTGCGGCACACCGGGTAGCGTGAATGCTCCTCGGAGCCGACGACACGCATGATTTCCTCGGGCGACTGGTTGACATCGAGCCAGACGATGTCGGAGCGCGGAATCATCATCGAGCCGACCATGCGGTCGTCGAGCCGGAATACATTGCGCACCATCTGGTGCTCCTGCGCCTCGATGACACCGGTGTCGAGCCCCTCGTCGAGGCTTGCGGCAATCTCCTCCTCGGTCACGCTGCGGGTCGGGCCACCCTTGATGCCGAGCAGCGCCAGCGTGCCAACGGTGAAGAACGCCAGCAGCTTGACAAACGGGCTGGCCAGGATCGACAACCAGTCCATCGGCTTGGCCACCAGACGGGCAACACTCTCCGGGTACATCTGGCCAAGCCGCTTGGGCACCAGTTCACCGAAGATGATGGTGACAAAGGTGATCGCCACGACGACCATGGCGGTGGCGCTGATCTCGGCCGCCGGGTCGCGCATGTGGAAGGTGGCGCGCAACCAGGCCGCGAACGGCGCAGAAAACGCGGCGTCGCCAACGATCCCGTTCAACACGCCGATCGAGGTGATGCCGATCTGCACCACCGACAAAAAGCGCGTCGGATCGTCGTGCAAGGCCATTGCCGCGCGCGCGCCGGAGTCTCCGGTTTCAACCATCACCTGCAGCCTGGCCCGGCGCGAGGCCGTCAAGGCCATTTCGGACATCGCGAACAAGGCGTTCAGGAAAATCAGGAATACAAGCAGGGCAACGTCCATGCGCCAGGGCCACGAGCCGAAAAGCAGCAAAGGGTAGCAGAATCGCGCCATGCATTACCTCGTTGGCGACCTGCAAGGCTGTGCCGACGCCTTGCGACGATTGCTCGTCGAAATCGATTTCTCGGCCTCGCGCGATCATGTGTTCGTGCTCGGCGATCTGGTCAATCGCGGCCCGGACAACCTGTCGACCTTGCGGCAGCTGCGCGAGCTCGGCAGCAGCGCAAGCTGCCTGCTCGGCAACCACGACCTGCACTTTCTCGCGATCGCCGATGGGGTGCGCCCGCTGCACCGCGGCGATACCTTGGGCGACGTCCTCGCCTCACCACAGCGCGAGGCCTGGATCGAATGGATCCGTCAGCGGCCCCTGGCGCTGTTCGCAGACGGCTGGCTGATGGTGCACGCGGGCGTCGTTCCGCAATGGGATCTGCAGCAGACGCTGAGCTTGGCACAGGAGGTCGAAACCCGCCTGCGCGGACCCGATCTTCCCGCCTTCTTGCGGGTGATGTATGGCAACCAGCCGGCGCGCTGGGACGACGCATTGAACGGCGACGATCGGTTGCGGCTGGTAGTCAACACGCTGACCCGGGCGCGCTTTCTGAAGGTGGACGGATCGCTGGAGTTCACCGCCAAGCACGGACCCGACCAGCCCGAAGCAGGATTGACCCCGTGGTTCGACTTCCCGCAGCGCCGAACCACCGGCCAACCGATCGCCTTCGGCCATTGGTCGGCGCTGGGACTGATCAACCGGCCCGATCTGATCGCGCTGGATACCGGCTGTGTCTGGGGCGGTGCGCTGAGCGCCATGCGAATCGACGGCGGGCGACGCGAGCTGTTCCAGGTGGATTGCGACGCGCAGCGCGAGTCGGGTGAATGATCACGGATCCGGCGGGTGCCGGCAGGGCCGGCTGACGACGAACCGCTTGACGGCATCGACCTCCGAGCAATCGAACAGAAGGCAAGTCCCGACGAATATACTTGCCGCGTTGGACAGGAAGGCTGGCCGAGCGGTTTAAGGCAGCAGTCTTGAAAACTGCCGAGGGTTCACGCCCTCCGTGGGTTCGAATCCCACGCCTTCCACCACCTGAACGCTCTAGAAGCAGCCACGCTCGAGCAGGTCCGACAGTTCTCGCGCAGTAGGCAGCCCATCGCAATCGCCGGGG
>JBDTQC010000198.1:0-6439 GCA_039932405.1 Ideonella sp. | reverse complement strand
CGAAGATGCGCATCAGCGAATCGTCGAGCGACAGGTAGAAGCGCGACGAACCCGGATCCCCTTGCCGGCCGGAGCGGCCACGCAGCTGGTTGTCGATGCGACGCGACTCGTGCCGTTCGGTTGCAATGATGCGCAAGCCGCCTTGCGCCTTCACGGCTTCGTGCAGGCCTTGCCATTCGGCGTGCAGTTTCTCAGCCCGTGCGGCCTTGTCGGCCGGATCGATCGACGGATCGGCATCGATGACCTTGATCTGGTTTTCGACATTGCCGCCGAGCACGATATCGGTTCCCCGACCGGCCATGTTGGTGGCGATCGTGATCATCGCCGGACGACCAGCCTGCGCGACGATCTCGGCTTCGCGGGCATGCTGCTTGGCATTGAGCACGTTGTGTGGCAGTTCGGCCTTGGCCAACAGGCCAGACAACAGCTCGGAATTCTCGATCGAGGTCGTGCCCACCAGCACCGGCTGACCGCGGCCGCGGCACTCGCGGATATCCTCGATCACGGCATTGAACTTCTCGGGGCTGGTCTTGTAGATCAGATCGAGCTCGTCCTTTCGGATGGTCGGACGGTTCGGCGGAATCACCACCGTTTCCAGGCCATAGATCTCCTGGAACTCATACGCCTCGGTGTCGGCCGTGCCGGTCATGCCGGCCAGCTTGGTGTACATCCGGAAATAGTTCTGGAAGGTGATCGAAGCGAGCGTCTGGTTCTCGCTTTGAATCGGCACACCTTCCTTCGCCTCGACGGCCTGGTGCAGGCCATCCGACCAGCGCCGGCCGCTCATCAGGCGTCCCGTGAATTCGTCGACGATGACGACTTCCGGGCCGTTCTCGCCCTGCTGCACCACATAGTGCTGATCGCGGTTGTACAGGTGGTTGGCGCGCAGCGCGGCATACACATGGTGCATCAGCGAGATGTTGGCCGCGTCGTACAGACTCGCTCCTTCGGGCAACAGGCCGGCCTGGGTCAGCAGTCGCTCGGCGTTTTCATGCCCGTCCTCGGTCAGGAAAACCTGATGCGTCTTCTCGTCGACGGTGAAATCGCCGGCATCGATCACGCCTTCGCCGGTGCGCAGATCCTCTTCGCCGATCTGCTTCTTCAGTCCGGGCACCACCGAATTGATGCGAACGTACATCTCGGTGTGGTCTTCAGCCTGCCCGCTGATGATCAGCGGTGTGCGGGCCTCGTCGATCAGGATCGAATCGACCTCGTCGACGATCGCAAAGCGCAATTGACGAGCGACCCGGTCGGCAACGTCCTGCACCATGTTGTCGCGCAGGTAGTCGAAACCGAATTCGTTGTTGGTGCCATAGGTCACGTCGGCGCGGTAGGCAGCCTGCTTTTCCTCGCGCGTCATGTGCGGCAGATTGACGCCCACCGTCATGCCGAGGAAAGCATACAGACGACCCATCCATTCGGCATCGCGTTGCGCCAGATAGTCGTTGACCGTCACCAGATGCACGCCCTCGCTGGCAATCGCGTTCAGATAGACGGGCAGCGTCGACATCAGTGTCTTGCCTTCGCCGGTGCGCATTTCGGCGATCTTGCCGGCGTGCAGCGTCATGCCGCCCATCAGCTGAACGTCGAAGTGGCGCATCTTCAGTACCCGCTTGCTGCCCTCGCGGACCACCGCAAAGGCTTCGGGCAGCAGATCTTCCAGCGAGGCGCCGTCGGCATGGCGCTGCCGGAACTCGGCCGTCATGGCCTGCAGCGCAACGTCGTCGAGCGCTTCGAAGCGCGGCTCCAGCGCATTGATCTGCTCCACCGTGCGGCGGTATTGCTTCAGCAACCGCTCGTTGCGACTACCGAAAATCGAGGTGAGAAGATTGGGCAACATGCGGAATTCTGGTTGAGGCCGGACCGGCCTTGATGAGGCGTGAGCGCAAGGCAAGGGCCAGCCAGCGAGCCGACCACGACGGAGTGCACAACCCAAATGGCCCCGCAGCGGCAGGTTGCAAGACCGCCGATCACGTCAAACGGCCGATTTTAGCGGTGTTGGCGCGATGGCCACAGGCTGTCGGGCCAGCCGTCGATGACACGCACCCGTGCCGGCTGGAAAATTCAGGGTCGGCCCGTGGGGACCAGCGCTGCCGTCGATATGCCAGGAGCCTCGCCCGCAGCAAGAAATTTGGCCGGGTCCTGCTGAACCCCGTCGACCAGCACTTCGAAATGCAGATGCGGACCGGTGGACCGTCCGGAAGTGCCCACCAGGCCGATCAACTGGCCCCGCTTGACCAGGTCGCCCGCCTTGACCAGCACTTTGGAGGTATGCGCGTAACGGGTCACCAGCCCGCGACCGTGGTCGATCTCGATCATCAGGCCATACTGCGGATGATGTTCCACCAACTGCACGACACCGCCGGCAGAGGCGTGGATTTCGGTTCCCGTGTCGGACGGGAAGTCGAGGCCGGTGTGCAGCGCCGCCCGCCCATTGAAAGGATCCGTCCGAAAGCCGAATCCAGAACCGATGACGCCATCGACCGGCCGGCTGTTCGGAACCATCAACGCGGCCAGGCGCTTTTCGAACAGACGCGATTCAACCAAAGTCAGAACATCGGTACTCTGATCGGCTTTTCCCTCGAGCGCCTGCACAAGCTCGTCGAGTTGGGCCAGCGAAGAAACCTCGGTCGAGCCGGCAATCGGAATGAACGGACCGCCCTTGCCACCGGCCACTGGCGCGGCTGGTTTGAGGAGTTGCTTCAGGTCCTGCGGCTTGACCCCGGCCAGACCCGAAACGCGTTCACCCATCGCCTCCAGCTGGATCAGCTTGGCCTGCATTTCACCCACCTTGCGGGCCATCACATCCAGGTTTTCCCGAAGATAGCGATCACGCTGGGCAACTTCATCGCGGCCGATCAACTGGACCAGCTGACTGACCACAGGCCAACCTTCGCTCGCCCCCTTCAACAACAGGAAGTGATAAATCACTCCGATCAGCAAGGTCAGCACCAGCATCATGCCGGTGGCCGCCAGGCACAACTGCAATCGGGTGAAATGCAGCGCCCGCGTCGCACTCAGGCTGCTGTGCGTGATCAGTATCTGCATCGATAAACTCCCTCCAATGAAGCGACCCCAAGCACCCGCCGTGCCCGACGCACTGGCGCTGGCTCAGGCCCTGCAGCAAAGCGTTCCGCTCGCCGATCTGCGCCGCCGCCTGAACCAGTCGGCAATCTGCCTCGAGACCATCCGCAGCGCCCTGCCAGCCGGTCTGCGATCGCAGGTCGAAGCTGGCCCGATCGACGCCGACGGCTGGACGCTGCTGGCGGCCAATGCCGCGGTGGCTGCCAAACTGAAACAGCTACGACCACGGCTCGAAGAGGCGCTGACTCTGAACCGATGCGCAGCCAGCATCGTCCGGATCAAGCTCGCACACCACCATCGAAGCTGAGCCCAGCCGCCGATGCGCGCCCCGAGGAGGGGCATTATGCGCAGGTTTGCCCTCGCCGACCAGCCAATCCCGGTTTTCGCCTGCAACGCAGGCACAATCACGTCCCGCCCCGATTTCATCGAAGGACCGTCATGCGCCGCCGTCACCCAATCGTCGTGAGTGTCATCGCAGGCTGCCTTTGGATCTCGGCCAGTTTCAATCCGGCGTTCGCAAACGGCCTGATTTCGACAGAAAGACTCGTCGGATCATTGCCCGCTGGCGAACAACAACCTTCCCAGCCGGACAATCTTGCTCACCTGCGCCGGGCATCGGTCGAAGCGACCCTGGTCGACGCGGGAGTCGACCCGGTGCATGCCCACGCCCGGGTCGAGGCCTTGACCGACGCGGAAATCGGTGAACTCAGCCAGCGCATCACCACCGCACCGGCCGGCGGCTTCTGGTTCATGCCATTTCTGATCGTCGCAGCGGTGATCGGTGTCCTGATCGGCACGCGCGAAGCCCAAGCCGGCACACGGCCAGCGACAACCAATCTGTTCGGGCACCCACGCACAATCGCCAACTCGCCCTGACAGTCCGAACTTTCAGGCGCTTCAGGCGCTTCAGCCGTTCAAGGCGGGGTTCGCGGAGCGGGGCAGGCTGAGCGGCGGTCGGGGTCTGCGCCTCGCGATTCGACCGCCTTGACCATTTCCAAGCCGGCGGCGGGGTAATCGCCCCAAGGCGCTGAAGTTGGTTGAATGCCAAACCAGAAGCGATCAGCCGCGCGAACCCCACCAGCGCAGCGCGGCAAATGCCGCGAGCCCCGAAACGCCGGAAGCAAACGTGCCCCAGGCGATATCGATCAAACCGAGCTTGACACTGAAATTCCTGACGACGCTCATGTTCGTGAGGTCGTAGGTGCCGTAGGCGAACAAACCAAGTGCTGCGCAATGGATGAGCGTTATAACCAGCGAAGAAATGCCTTGCAATGCTTGATTGCTGACACCGAAGTACACGATCGCGATCGGATAGGCAACGTAGAACAGCACGGCAGGAATCAGGCGTGGTGACGACGCCATCAGCTCACCCATTTCGCGTCGATAGAGATCCTTTGCGATCCAGCCGAGCCACAAGGCGTCGACCGCAGCAAACACGACAAATGTGATCGCATATGCAGCAAGCATCTGGGAAGTGGTCCAACCGGAAGAACTCACGACGACCATCCTCCGATGGTGCCGACTGGCTTCTTCAAGACTGGACTGGATGTGGGCTGCGTCGAGCAAGGACCGATGCGCCGTCGATTGAGCCATTTCATGAATTTTTCCTTTGGATGCTTCGGTAAGAGAAATTGCTCCGCGCAACGCGCATTGAAGAATTGCGGAAACGCATCAGCGAAGCTGTAGGTCAATGCGCCAATCAGCAGTCGGCCAGCGCAGCATCAGGGTTCATCGCGGCCATCGCAAGCGGCTGGATAAAAGGCCCCAGGCCGCCGCCGGCGGGTTCAACCAGTGACGTGCTGATTCCGAGCAGGACAGCAGCACCAACAGCCAGCAGACTGCGGAATGTGCTGCGGCCGGCGCACGTCCCAGGACGACTGTTTCAATGCCTTTCCGCGGCATTCTGATTGCCAAATGCCACCGCAACAAAGGCGACGAACGACCTGACACGGGCCGTCAATTGATGACGTTGCGGGTACATGGCGTGAATATCGGCGTCCGGGGTGAGGTACTGCGGCAGCACCTGAACCAGCCGGCCGCTCTTCAGATGCCGTTCGATGTCCCATTGCGCCCGCATCAGGATCCCGAGCCCGTCCAGCGCCCAGCTGACGGCAATCTCTCCGTCGTTGCTCGAAACGCTGCCACGCGTCTTGACCGAGGTTGTTGTCGCGGCCTTGCCGCGGCCACCGGTCAGCCGCCAGACGCCATAGGCCTCTTCTCCCTGACGGATGCCGATGCAGTTGTGCCGGGTCAGGTCGTCGGGGACCTTGGGGACGCCGTGCTTGGCCAGATAAGCGGGTGACGCGCAAAGCAATCGCCGGTTCGGAGCGATGAAGCGAGAGATCACCCGAGCATCCGGCGGCGCGCCGAATCGGATGCACACATCGAACAGGTCTTCGGTCAAGGGCGGTGGGTTGACCGAGAGTTGAAGCTGAACCTCCACCTTCGGATGCTTGCGCACGAAGCGCGAGATCAAGGGCGCCACGTGGGTGCGGCCAAACCCCAGCGTGGCGTTCACCCGCAGCAGGCCTTGAGGGGTGGCTTTTGCGACCCCGAGCAACTGCGACAGGTGGTCGATGTCTCCCAGGATCCGACGCGCATGCGCCAGGTACACCTCACCCTCCGGCGTCAGGCTCATGCGCCGGGTCGTTCTCGTCACCAGCGACAGCCCGACCCGCGACTCCATGACCGACAGGTGTTTGCTGACCGCCGGCGTCGTGATGCCCAGCTCGCGTGCTGCCGCGCTCAAGCTGCCGGCGCTGGCCAGCGTAGAGAAGAACCCCAGATCTGCGGGTTGAATTCCACCGTTCATTCTCTGTACCTCTGCTGCGATTGTTAGCTTCAGGTTAACAAAGCCTTGAATTCAACGACGTGGAATTCGCGGCCATTCAAATAGAGTGCTCGCATCGCCGACGCGCGCAACTCTGAAGCCAGTCATGAAGACCTACTCAATCGCGACCATCCCCGGTGACGGCATCGGCAAGGAAGTCGTTCCTGCGGGCCAGCAGGTGCTCGAAGCGCTCGCCGAGTCGAGCAACCGCTTTGGCTTCGAGTTCGAGAACTTCGACTGGGGCGGAGACTACTACCGCGTGCACGGCGTGATGATGCCCGCCGATGGCCTGGATGCGATCCGCCACAAGGATGCGATCCTGTTCGGCAGCGCCGGCGATCCGCACATCCCCGATCACATCACGCTGTGGGGCCTGCGCCTGAAGATCTGCCAGGGCTTCGACCAATACGCCAACGTGCGCCCCACGCGCATTCTGCCGGGCATTGACGGCCCGCTCAAGCGCTGCGGCCCCGATGACCTGAACTGGGTCATCGTGCGCGAGAACTCGGAAGGCGAGTACGCCGG
>JBDTQC010000197.1:0-6486 GCA_039932405.1 Ideonella sp. | reverse complement strand
CAACTGCGCACGGCTGTGCACCCGCTCAGGATGCGCCATCAGAAAATGCAGCAGCCTAAATTCGGTCGGCCCGAGCTTGATTTCAATGCCATCCCGGGCGACCCGGCGGGTCGATGGATCAATGCGAAGACCGCCGATCTCGACCGCAGCATCCAAGGCTTCGGGCGCCTTGCGGCGCAACACGGCGCGAATCCGCGCAAGTAATTCCTTCGGCGAAAACGGCTTGGTCAGGTAGTCGTCGGCGCCGGCGTCGAGACCGGCGATCTTGTCGAATTCTTCGCTGCGCGCCGTCAGCATGATCAGCGGCAAATCCCGACTGCGCGGCTGAGACCGCCATGCCTTGGCCAGCGCGAGACCGCTCTGCCCGGGCAACATCCAGTCGAGAATGACCAGATCCGGCAGGACCCGGTCGATCTCGGCCTGCGCCTGCTCGGCAGTGGCCGCCTGCACGACTTCGAAGCCGGCGTGACGCAGATTGATCGCGATCAGTTCGGCAATCGACGGCTCGTCTTCGACGATCAGGATCCGGCTCATCGATTTGCCTCCGTTGACGCGCGACGATCAACCATCAACGAACCATGCTCTCGACGTCGCTGACCGAATTGTGGCGGACGTCGGTGCCCTTGACGATGTAGATGATCACCTCAGCCAGGTTCTTGGCGTGGTCGCCAACCCGCTCGATCGCCTTGGCAACGAAGATCAGATCGATGCTCGACGAGATGGTGCGAGGATCTTCCATCATGAAGGTGATCAGCTTGCGAACCAGACCTTCAAACTCCTGATCGATCTGGTCGTCCTGCTTCAACACTTCGAGCGCGCGTTCCACATCGAGGCGCGCAAATGCATCCAGCGCCTTGCGCAACTGCGCTATTGCCAGTTCCGATTCATAGGCCAGGTCGTTCACCGGCAGCCGCATCCGGCTCGATACGCCGGTATCGATCAGTCGCTGGACGGTTCGCGCAATGCGCGCCGCTTCATCGCCGACCCGCTCGAGATTGGCAATCGTCTTGCTGATCGCGATCAGCAGCCGCAGGTCGCGTGCGGTCGGCTGGCGGCGCGCGATGATCTGCGACAAATCGCGGTCGATCTCGATCTCCATCGTGTTCACGTTCTCTTCGCGCACCAGCACCTGCGACGCCAATTCGGCGCTGAAATGGGTCAGCGAATAGACCGCCTGTGCGATCTGCGATTCGACCAGGCCGCCCATCTCGAGCACACGGGTGGAAATGCCGCTGAGTTCCGCATCGAACTGGGTCGATAGATGTTTGTCAGTCATGAGTTCTCCGTAAGCTGTAGAGGGGGCCGCTGGCCTCAGCCGAAGCGCCCGGTGATGTAGTCTTCGGTATCCTTCTTTTTCGGCTTCAGGAACAGATCCGACGTCTGGCCGAATTCGATCAGGTCGCCGAGGTACATGTAGGCGGTGTAGTCGGAGCTGCGCGCGGCCTGCTGCATGTTGTGGGTGACGATGACGACCGTGTAGTCGGTCTTCAATTCGTGAATCAATTCCTCGATCTTGCCGGTCGAGATCGGGTCGAGCGCCGAACATGGCTCATCGAGCAGCAGGATCTCCGGCTTGATGGCGATGCAGCGTGCAATGCACAAGCGTTGCTGCTGCCCACCCGACAAACCGGAGCCGCTCTGGTTCAACTTGTCCTTGACCTCGTTCCAGAGGGCCGCTTTTTTCAGTGCCCATTCAACGCGCTCGTCCATCTCGACGCGTGGCAGATTCTCGAACAGCTTGACGCCAAAAGTGATGTTGTCATAGATCGACATCGGAAATGGCGTCGGCTTCTGGAAAACCATTCCGACCTTGGCGCGAATCAGCGTCACGTCGTGCTTCGATTGCAGGATGTTCTCCCCATCGAGCACGACCTCGCCTTCAGCACGCTGCTCGGGATACAGCTCGTACATTCGGTTGAAGGTGCGCAGCAAGGTCGACTTGCCACAACCCGACGGTCCGATGAAGGCAGTGACCTTCTTCTCGGGGATATCCAGGTTGATGTTCTTCAGCGCGTGGAACTTGCCGTAATAGAAATTCAGGTTACGCACCGAGATCTTGGCTTTCTCGGTGATAGGCATGTCGACTTTCTTGTCCATGACTTGGTTACCTTGAGGCGATCAGTGTTTGTCGCGCAGGAAGGTGCGCGCGAGGATGTTGAGTGCCAGCACCCCCAGCGTGATCAGGAACACGCCGGCCCAGGCCAGCTTCTGCCAGTTCTCGTACGGGCTCATGGCGAACTTGAAGATCGTCACCGGCAGACTGGCCATCGGCTCGGAAATATTGGTGGTCCAGAACTGATTCGACAAGGCGGTGAACAACAGCGGCGCGGTCTCTCCCGAAATGCGCGCGAAGGCGAGCAGGATGCCGGTCATCACACCGGTCCGGGCTGCTTTCAAGGTGATGCTGGCAATCACCTTCCACTTCGGCGTGCCGAGCGCATAGGCCGCCTCGCGCAATGCATTCGGTATCAGCGACAACATGTTCTCGGTGGTTCGGATCACCACCGGAATCACGATCAACGCCAACGCGAGCACACCGGCGAATCCGGAGTAGCTCTTCAGCTGCGCAACGACGACCGTGTAGATGAACAAGCCGATCACGATCGACGGCGCGGACAGCAGAATGTCGTTGATGAAACGGGTTGCAGCGCCGAGCTTGGTGCTCTGACCGTATTCGGCCAGGTAGACACCTGCCAGTACACCGATCGGCGTGCCGATGCAGGTTGCCAGCATGACCATGATCAACGAGCCGACGATGGCATTGGCAAGACCGCCGCTTTCGGCCAGCGGCGCCGGCGTGTCCTGTGTGAAGGTGGCGAAAGTCAGACCTTCGAAACCGAGCCGGAATGTCTCGATCAGGATCCAGCCGAGCCAGAACAGGCCGAACGCCATGGCTGCCAACGACAGTGTCAGCGCGACGGTGTTGATCAATTTTCGGCTGCGGTGCTTGGCCAGCCGGCTCCCGGTCAAGGTGAAGATGCTCGATCGAGCGGCAGAGTCACTCATGTGCGAACACCTTCGTTTTTCTTGAGTTGCAGCAGCAGCAGCTTCGACAACGACAACACCACGAAGGTGATGAAGAACAGAACCAGGCCGAGGTAGATCAGCGAGGCCTGATGCAGACCCTCGCCCGCCTCGGCGAATTCATTGGCCAGCGCCGAGGTGATGCTGTTGGCCGCCGCGAACAGCGACGGACTGTCAAGCTGGTTGAAATTGCCGATCACGAAAGTCACGGCCATCGTCTCGCCGAGTGCACGCCCCAGGCCGAGCATGATGCCGCCGATTACACCGGTCTTGGTGTACGGCAGCACCACCTTGAACACAACCTCCCAGGTCGTCGAACCCAGCCCATATGCCGATTCCTTCAGCAACGGCGGGATCACCTCGAAGACATCGCGCATCACCGCTGCAATGAATGGAATGATCATGATCGACAGGATGATGCCGGCCGACAGCAGGCCGATGCCGACCGGTGCACCCGACACCAGTTCACGCAGTACCGGCACATCGGCCAGCACGCGCTGCAATGGTTGCTGGACATAGGTCGCCAGCACCGGGCTGAAGACCAGCAAACCCCACATGCCGTAGACGATCGACGGCACGGCGGCCAGCAACTCGATGGCGATGCCGAGCGGGCGCCGCAGCCAGCCTGGCGACAACTCGGTCAGAAACAGCGCGATGCCGAAGCTGACGGGTACGGCGATCACCAGCGCGATCAGCGAGGTAGCCAGCGTGCCGTAGATCATCGCCAGCCCACCGTACTGGTTCTGCACCGGGTCCCAGTCGCTGCGCCAGAGAAAGCTGATCCCGAATTCGGTGATGGCCGGCCAGGCGCCAATCACCAGCGAAATCATGATGCCTGCCAACAACAGCAGCGTCAGGATTGCGGCAGCGTGCGACAGCACTGAAAAAACAAGGTCGCCGAAGGGTTTGGCCCGGCGGGCGGTGGGCGGTTCGCCCTGATCCGGATTGCGCACGATCGCCTTGTCGTCGTAGGGTCCAGCGGGAAGTGTAGCGGCCACCAATTCTCCGATCAGACATCACAGAGCCGCCATCGAGGCGGCCTGACAAAAAACAGAGACGCCTCGGCGCCTCGAACGATCAATTTACTGGGAGTGCAACGTTTTTGCCGCCACTGTCCTTGATCTGCGTCCACTCCTTGCGCACCAGCGCCTTGACGGCATCGGGCAGCGGCACGTAGTCGAGATCAGTGGCCATCGCGTCGCCACCGGCGTAGGCCCAGTCGAAGAACTTCAGCGATTGGGTGGCCTGCTCGGGCTTGTCCTGCGCCTTGTGCATCATGATGAAGGTTGCACCAGTCAGCGGCCAGGCATCCTTGCCGGGCTGATTGGTCAGGATCTGGTAGAAGGATTTCTTCCAGTCGGCGCCGGCCGCAGCGGCTTTGAAATTGCCATCATCCGGGCTCACGAAATTGCCGGCCTGGTTCTGCAGCATCGTGTACGTCATCTTGTTCTGCTTGACATAGGCGTACTCGACATAACCGATTGAATTCGGCAGACGGGTGACGAAGGTCGCCACGCCCTCGTTGCCTTTGCCGCCGGTGCCGGTCGGCCATTTGACGGCCGTACCTTCGCCGACTGAGCTCTTCCATTCGGCATTCACCTTAGACAGGTAGTTCGTGAAGATGAAACTGGTGCCCGATCCGTCAGCGCGGCGAACCACCGCGATTGCAGCGTCGGGAAGGGCGACACCCGGATTCAGCTTGGTCACCGCCGGGTCATTCCATTTGGTGATCTTGCCCAGATAGATATCACCGAGCACCTGACCGTTCAGCTTCATCTGGCCCGGCGCGACGCCCTTGATGTTGACCACAGGGATCACCCCACCAATGACCATCGGGAATTGCAGGAGTCCATCGGCAGCCAGTTCCTCATCTTTCAGCGGCGCGTCGGAGGCCCCGAAATCGACGGTCTTGCCGCGGATCTGCTTCATGCCGGCGCCCGAACCGATCGATTGGTAGTTGATCTTTGCGCCGGTTGCCTTGTGATAGGCGTCGGCCCATTTTGCGTACAGCGGCGCGGGAAACGACGCACCGGCGCCGGTCACGCTCTGGGCGAATGCCAGACCAGTGGAGCTTGCGAGGAAAACGGCCGAGGCAGCGATGCGGATGGTCGTGAATGGCATGTTGTTTGACCTTTGCGGGCGGGCCCGATGAGTTGAGTTCATGGGCTGCACTGTAGGCAAGCTGTGTGACAGGACCATGACAGCGTGCCGGCAAGCCAGGACGCACCGTCACGCAGGCGTCAGCGAGCCTTCATGGCGCCCACCGGGCTACGCCCGGACCCGACAACGCCCGCGCCATCGTTGCCCTCAATCGGCCTGCACGGCTTCGACCATGCGCTCGGCGCTGTGCCGCGCCAGGTCTGCATCACGCGCCTCCACCATGACCCGCAACAAGGGTTCGGTTCCCGATGGCCGGATCAGGATCCGCCCGCTGTCGCCCAACTCACGCTCGATCTCGGCGCGGACGCGAACCAGGCGCGGATCATTGGCCCAGTCATGGCCGGGACGAATATCGACGTTGATCAGGGTCTGCGGATACAGATCGACCCCTTCGAGCAGTTCGGCCAGGCTGCGGCGGTTGCGACGCACCGCCTGCAGCACGAGCAAGGCGCTGACGATGCCATCGCCGGTGGTATGTTGATCAAGCGTCAGCAGGTGGCCCGACCCCTCGCCACCCAGATGCCAGCCCCGCGCCTGCAACTCCTCGAGCACGTAGCGGTCGCCAACCTTGGCCCGGACCAGTTCGATGCCGCGATTCCGCAGTGCCACCTCGACCGCCATGTTCGTCATCAACGTTCCGACGACGCCAGGCACCGACAGCCCCTGATTGATGCGGTCGCCCACCAGGACATACAGCAATTCGTCGCCGTTGTACAAACGACCGCCGGCATCGACGACCATCAGGCGATCGGCATCGCCGTCCAGCGCAATCCCGAAATCGGCGTTTTCGTCGCGCACCCGCTGGCGCAAGGCATCCGGCTCGGTTGCACCGACGCCGGCATTGATATTGAATCCGTCCGGCGCCCCGCCGATGGTGACGACTTCCGCACCGAGTTCGTGGAATACGCTGGGCGCCACCTGATAGGCCGCACCGTGCGCCGCATCGACGACGATCTTCAGACCCTTCAGCGACAGGTCGCTGGCGACCCGGCTCTTGCAGAACTCGATATAGCGACCCTGCGCATCGTCAAGCCGCCGCGCCCTGCCAAGTTGCAGCGAATCCACCCACTGAGGCGGTTCTTCGAGCGCCGACTCGACGTCGATCTCCCATGCATCGGGCAATTTTTCGCCACTCGCCGAAAAGAACTTGATGCCGTTGTCGGCGAAGGCGTTGTGCGAGGCGCTGATGACGACGCCCAGGTCCACCCGGAGCGCCCGTGTGAGGTAGGCGACGCCAGGGGTCGGCAGAGGGCCGGTCAGCAGCACATCGACACCGGCCGACGCAAAGCCGGCCTCCAGCGC
>JBDTQC010000196.1:0-6557 GCA_039932405.1 Ideonella sp. | reverse complement strand
CGGCGGCGGGCGCCAACGGCAATTCGAGATTGTTGGTATGGGCGTGCTCGATCGAGAACGAACAGGTGATGCTCAGCTCGCTGGCGGATACCAGTGGCTGCACCAGCGCGACCGAATTCGAGTTCGGATCCTGGATCATCCGCACGGCGGCCTCGGGGCTGACCTTCAGATCGGTCGCGAGAACCCGCAGGTCATGGCTGTCTCGAGGCCGGAAAACCACGCGGTGTTCGCCAAAGCTGACCGGCACCTTGTAGCGATAGACGGTTGTATGGACGATGTCGTAGCGGACCGGCATGGTTCGGCGCGGCTCAGACGCCAAGCAGATCAACTTCGAATTCGAGGGTGGCATTCGGCGGGATCGCACCACCTGCGCCGCGCGCGCCGTAGCCGAGATCGGGCGGAATGATCAGGGTTCGGGTGCCGCCCACCTTCATCCCCTGTACGCCTTCGTCCCAGCCGCCAATCACCATGCCGGAGCCGAGTTTGAAACTGAATGGCGAGCCGCGATCCTTGCTGCTGTCGAACTTGTCGCTGCGCTGGCCGTCTTCATAGAGCCAGCCGGTGTAGTGCACTTGCACCTTCTGTCCGACGGTTGCTTCAGCGCCATCGCCCACGACCGAATCGTGGTACTGGAGGCCGGAGGGTGTGGTGATCATGGCTTGCCTTTCGAAAATGGTGTCAAGCGCCCATGCTAGCGGCTTTGTGCGCGGCGCTCGGTGGACGGTTCTGATCGTTTGCGCCGGGTGTCGTCGGCAACGGGAAATTGACCGACCATTGCCGGCTGGCTTCTGCCAGCCAGTCGCCCGGCGTCGAAGCGTCGGATCGGATGCCCAGAATCTGACCTGCAGCGTTCAGAACCTGCAAGGGCTGGCGCGTGTCGATGGCCTTCGCGCCATTTTGCTTCGACAACTTTTCGCCATCGTCGCCGAGCACCAGCGGCGTGTGCAGATAGCGTGGCTGCGGCAGTCCCAGCAAGTTTTGCAGGTGGATCTGGCGCGCCGTGTTGTCGGCGAGGTCCGCGCCCCGAACAACGTCGCTGATCGCCTGCGCGGCGTCGTCGACCACCACTGCCAGCTGGTAGGCCCAAAGCCCATCGCTGCGCCGCACCACGAAATCGCCGCAGGAGTGGGTGATGTCCTCGCGTTGTGCGCCGAGACGCCGATCCACCCACTCGATGACGATCGGTGACTCGTCGGTACCGCAGCGCAGCCGGATCGAGCAGATGAGGCAGGTGTCGGCAACTGGGCGTTCGCGGCAGGTGCCTGGGTAAGGCCATTCCTCGTTTCTGGCGCGCGCCCGCCCGACATGCTCCCAGTGCTCGGCAATCTGCTTGCGGCTGCAGCTGCAGCGGAAGACGGCATCTTTATCGATCAGGCGCTGCAGCGCGGCGGCGTACACATCGCCACGCAGCGATTGCTGCGGTACGACCTCGTCCGCCAACAGAGAGCAGGCCGCGAGTTGGCCAAGGATGAGTCGATCAACGCCGGCAATGCAGCGCGGCGCATCGACATCCTCGATGCGCACCAGCCACTGTCCGCGATTGGCCCGCGCGTCGAGCCAGCTTGCCAGCGCTGCGACCATCGAGCCGGCATGCAAGGGCCCGGTGGGCGATGGCGCGAAGCGACCGCGGTAGTTCATGGCCGCACGCGCGCGCGTTGCAGACTGCGCTCAATCGACCAGCGCGGGCCACGCCCGAGCGTGTCGCTCGAGCAGAGCCTTCTGCGTCGCCGGACTGGCCAGCTGATCGAGCCACCAGCGCAGCCCGAGTCCCATCGCGGCTACCCGCCCTGACGCATCGGCGCCCGATTCGCGCCACGCATATCCGAGGCTGGCCGAGTTGGGACAACGCGCGGTCGCCTTGCGCACCAGCAGCCCGGCGGCCAACGGCTCGCGAGCCAGTGGTTCGGGCAGATAGCCGCACCCCAGCCCGCGAATTTGCGCTTCGATCTTGGCCGCGGTGCTCGGCAGCGTCAACACATTCTGCCCGGCCAGCATGTTGAAGCTTGCTGGCGTCAACCGTTGTGCAGAGTCGGCGACTGCAATTGCGCGATGTCGGATCAGTTCGGAGTCGGCAATCGGCTCGGCCGCGGATGCCAGAGGGTGGTGCGGTGCAACCACGAAAACGAACGGCATCTCGCCCAGCGAGCGCATCTGGAAGCCGCTCTGGGTGCTGCGTTCGGGGCTGAAAGAAATCCCGATGGCCAGGTCTGCCTGCCCGGAAACCAGCGCTTCCCAGGTGCCGGTCATGACCTCGGTACGAAGTCGCAGTCGGGTCGTGGGCGGGCGCCCAGGCTCGGGGCTGCCAGCCATCGCGGCATTGACTGGCAGCACGAGGCTGTAGAAGGCCTCGCACAGTTCGAACATCGTCACCCGTGAGATCACACCGTCGACCGCGATGCAGAGCTGGGATTCCCATCCGGTGGCGACACGCTTGACGCGATGGGCAACGGCCTGCATTTCCTCGAGCAGGCGACGGCCCTCATGCAGCAGTTCTTCACCGGCAGCCGTCAATTCGGACTGTCGCGAGCGTCGATCGAACAACAGCACATCGAGCGCCTCTTCGAGCTGGCGCACGCTGTAAGTGAGGGCCGACGGTACCTTGCCAAGCTCGCGGGCCGCGGCCGCGAAGCTGCCGGTTCTGGCGATCACATCCATCATCGCCAGCGCGTCTGGCGTCAGTGCCTTGTAGGACATCTTGGGTCGAACCTGCGCATGGGCATTGAGCGGGTGAGCGGGTGAGCGGGGGGACGCGCTTGATCACCGCTGCGCGCGTTCAGCCGATCATCGCACCAGCCGCAAGCCGCTGAATTGCCACTGCGCGTCGGGCGGAAAGAAGTTGCGGTAGCTGGCACGCACATGGCCAGCCGGCGTTGCACAGGATCCGCCGCGCAGCACCAACTGGTTGCACATGAATTTCCCGTTGTATTCGCCCACCACGCCGGGCAGCGGCTGGAATCCCGGATACCCGTGGTAGGACGATTGGGTCCATTCCCAGACATCGCCGAACATCTGCACCGGTTCTTCGTTCGCCGAGTGACTGGCGGGCAGTGGATGGAAGGCGCCTCGGTTGGCGAAGTTTGCCGATGTCAAGGCGGAGGCACTCAGGCGACGCGCCGCAAACTCCCATTCGCCTTCGGTCGGCAATCGCGCTCTGGACCAGCGCGCAAACGCGTCGGCCTCGAAATAGCTCAGGTGACAAACCGGTGTGTGAGGATCGATCTCGATCAAGCCCTGCAGGCTGTGGTTCCACCAGCGGCCTTCGCGCCGTTGCCAATAAAGCGGCGCACTGCGATCCGCTTGTCGCACCCAATCCCAGCCCATCGACAGCCACAGTTCGGGCCGCTGGTAGCCGCCATCGTCGATGAAATCGACAAATTCGCCATAACTCACCGGACGCGAAGCCAGCTCGAACGGCGCTGTAAACGCGCGGTGGCACGGTGTTTCGTTGTCGAAACAGAATGAGCCGTCACGCTGCGGATCATGTCCCAGATCGAACATGCCTCCATCGAACGGCAACCAGCGAACCGGCTGCGCCTGCACCGCGCCGATCGGCCAGCGCCTGGCATAGGGTCGGTCTGGCAGGTTGGCTGCCAGCAAGTGCTTGATATCGGTCAGCAGCAACTCCTGATGCTGCTGTTCGTGCTGCAACCCGAGTGTGAGCAATGCTTCGATCTGCGTGTCGCCCGGTCTCAGCGCAAGCAACTCGAGTATCCGTTCGTCGATCGCCTGCCGGTAGGCCTTGACTTCGTCGAGGCGTGGACGCGTGATCAGCCCGCGATTGACGCGCGGAAATTGTTCGCCGATGCCGTGGTAATAGCTGTTGAACAGCACCACGAATTGCTCGTCGAACGGGCGGAAGTCCGGCTCGTGCCGTTGCAGAATGAAATTCTCGAAAAACCACGTGCTGTGGGCCAGGTGCCATTTCGCCGGACTGGCGTCCGGCATCGACTGCACCTGACAGTCTTCGTCGCTGAGTGGCTCGACCAACGCCAGGCTTTGCTGGCGAACCTGGCAAAACTCGTCCGCCTGCGTCGAGACGTTCGCGGTGGTTCTGCGTGAGCCCATCGGCTTGTACATCATCGGTCAAGCTCCCATCGATCGGTGTCGGCCAAGCGCCTGCAGGGCGCTAAAACTTGAATGCAACGTGTGAAGCGCTGCGCTGCCGTCTGATCGCCTGTTGACGCCAAAAGTTCGCTTTGGTGTTGCAGATCGATTCCAGGGGAGCGAGTCAGGCGGAAATCCGCGGCGTCATCATGCGGGGGTCAGGTCGGCGGTGAGCGCAATTCGCTCGTCGAAGACGAAACACTGGCCGTCGAAATGCCGAGCGCCGACTTGCTCGAAATATTGGAGGATTCCGCCATCCAGTTGGAATACGCGGTCGACCCCGGCGCCGGCAAGGAAGATGGCTGCCTTTTCGCAGCGAATCCCGCCGGTGCAGTAGCTCACGACTGTCTTGCCATCGAACATGTCGCGCCGGGCCAGTGCAGCGGCTGGCAATTCGCTGAACTTGCTGGTCTGCAAGTCCACCGCATTGCGAAATTTGCCATGTCCGACTTCAAAACGATTGCGCGTATCCAGCAACAGCACCGGCCGTCCACCATCGTCGTGCCCCGCGTCGAGCCAGCGCGCGAGTGTCTTGGCATCGACCGCCGGGGATCGGCCGCGCTCGGGACGGATAGACGGATGATCCATGCGTATGATTTCGCGTTTGATCTTGACCCGCAGCTTGCGAAACGGCACCAATTCGGACCAGCTTTCCTTCACCGCCAGATCGCTGAAGCGGCTGTCTTGCCGCAGCCAGTCGAGCCACGCGCGAAGCCGCTGCGGGGCGCCGGCCAGAAACAGGTTGATGCCCTCTTCAGCAAGCAGCACCGTACCTTTGAGTTCGGCAACGCCGGCCTCGTGTTCGATGACATCGCGCCAGTCGGCAGCGTCGGGCAAGCAGACGAACCGATAGGCCGAAATGTTCAGGATCGCAGACACCTGCCGATTTTAGGGCGACCCTGACTGCGAGGGATTTGTTCGGCGCTGTCTCAGGTGCGGGCCGCTCGTCAGCCGCTGCCTACAATCATCGGATGGCCTTCGTTCACCTGCGAACACACACTGAATTTTCAATCGTCGATGGCAGCCTGCGGATTGGGGAAGCCGTCGCCGCGGCGGCTGCGGACGGTCAGGTCGCGATGGCGATCACCGACCTCGGCAATCTGTTCGGTGCCGTCAAGTTCTACGGCGCGGCGCGCAAGGCCGGCGTCAAACCGCTGATCGGCGCGGATGTCTGGCTCGCTGCCGAGGGGGGTGAGCGCCGCCACGATCAGCAGGCCAGCCGGCTGTTGCTGCTGGTGCAGTCGAATCGTGGCTATCTGAATCTGTGCGAACTGTTGTCGCGGGCCTGGCTGCAGGCGCAGCCGTCTGGTCAGCGCAGCCAGGCATGTCTGCAATGGGAGTGGCTGGCCGAGCGTCACGAGGGGCTGATCGCATTGTCGGGCGCCGATCTCGGCGCAGTCGGTCAGGCCTTGCTGGCACAGGACACCGCTCGGGCGCGCGAATTGGCACTGCGCCTGGCGGCAATCTTCGAAGGGCGCTTCTACATCGAACTGCAACGCGCCGGCGCCAGCCAGCACGAGGCGCATGTCAGGGCCGCCGTGCCGCTGGCCGCCGAGCTCGGACTGCCGGTGGTGGCGACGCATCCGGTGCAGTTTCTGGCGCCCGACGATTTCGAGGCGCACGAGGCGCGGGTCTGCATTGCAGAAGGCGAAACGCTGACCAATCCGCGGCGCGTCAAGCGCTTTGGCAATGACCAATACCTGTTGAGTCAGGCGCAGATGACGGCCTTGTTTGCCGATATACCCAGCGCGCTGACGAATGCGGTCGAGATCGCCAGGCGGTGCAATCTGAGCCTGGTGCTGGGCAAGCCGCAGTTGCCCGACTTTCCGACGCCGCTGCAAGATGGCGTGCCGATGGCGATGGCCGACTATTTCAGGATCGCCTCGCACCGAGGGCTGGAAGATCGCCTGCAGATGTTGTATCCACTGGCCGACGAACGCGAACGGCAACGTGCTCGTTATGTCGAGCGGCTCGATTTCGAGATCTGGACCATTCTGAAAATGGGCTTCCCCGGTTATTTCCTGATCGTCGCCGATTTCATCAATTGGGCGCGGCGCAACGGTTGTCCAGTCGGCCCGGGTCGCGGCTCGGGCGCGGGTTCGCTGGTTGCCTATTCTCTGAAGATCACCGGCCTCGATCCGCTGCGCTACAACCTGCTGTTCGAGCGGTTTCTGAATCCGGAGCGGGTCTCGATGCCTGACTTCGATATCGATTTCTGCCAGGCCAATCGCGACCGCGTGATCGACTACGTCAAACAGCGCTACGGGCGCGACGCGGTCAGCCAGATCGTTACCTTCGGCACGATGGCAGCCAAGGCAGCCTTGCGCGATGTCGGCCGGGTGCTCGGCATGGGCTACGGACATGTCGACTCGATCGCCAAGCTGGTTCCCGCGCCGCCGGGCAAGACCGTGACCTTGGCGCGAGTGCCCGAGTTGCCTGATCCCGGCGTCATT
>JBDTQC010000195.1:0-6594 GCA_039932405.1 Ideonella sp. | reverse complement strand
CAAGTTTGTCTTTGTCACCGGCGGTGTGGTGTCCTCGCTGGGCAAGGGCATCGCTGCAGCCTCTCTCGCGGCGATCCTTGAATCGCGCGGCCTGAAGGTCACCCTGATCAAGCTCGATCCGTACCTGAACGTCGATCCGGGCACGATGTCGCCGTTCCAGCACGGCGAGGTATTCGTCACTGACGACGGCGCCGAAACCGACCTCGACCTCGGACACTACGAACGTTTCATCACCACCCGCATGAAGCGGACCAACAATTTCACGACCGGCCAGATCTACAAGAGCGTGCTCGAGAAAGAGCGCCGCGGCGACTACCTCGGCAAGACCGTGCAGGTGATTCCGCACGTCACCAACGAGATCCAGGATTTCATCAAGCGCGGGGCCGGCATCGGCACCGACCAGGCCGTGGATGTGGCGATCGTCGAGATCGGTGGCACCGTTGGCGACATCGAGAGCCTGCCTTTCCTGGAAGCCGTTCGCCAGCTGGCGCTGAAGATGGGGCCGAACAACTCGGCATTCGTGCACCTGACCTACGTGCCCTACATCGCTGCTGCGGGCGAACTGAAAACCAAACCGACCCAGCACACCGTGCAGAAGATGCGCGAGATCGGCATTCAGCCCGATGCGCTGCTGTGCCGCGCCGACCGGGCCGTGCCAGCCGAAGAACGCGAGAAGATCTCGCTGTTCACCAACGTGCCCGAATGGGGCGTGATATCGGTCTGGGACGTCGACACCATCTACAAGGTGCCGCGCATGCTGCACGAGCAGGGACTCGACGGGCTGATCTGCGACAAGCTGCGAATCCATTCGCCGCCGGCCAACCTGAAGCGCTGGGATGATCTCGTCAACCGGGTCGAACATCCAGAACGCGAAGTCTCGATCGCGATGTGCGGCAAATACACCGACCTGTCTGATTCGTACAAGTCGCTCAATGAAGCCTTGCGCCATGCGGGCATTCACAACGGGGCGAAGGTCAACATCGAATATGTCGATTCCGAAGGCCTGAGCCGCGACAACATCGATCAGCTGGGCCGCTTCGACGCCATCCTGGTGCCGGGCGGGTTCGGCGTGCGCGGCGTCGAGGGCAAGATCCTGGCCGCGCAATACGCCCGCGAGCACCGCACGCCATACCTCGGAATCTGCCTGGGCATGCAGGTCGCGACCATCGAGTACGCGCGCCACAAGGCCGGACTCCTCAAGGCGAACAGCACCGAATTCGACGCGGCGACGCCTGAGCCGGTGATCGCGCTGATCGACGAGTGGCAGGACGCGGACGGGTCGATCCAGAAGCGCACCGCGCAATCCGATCTCGGCGGCACCATGCGCCTGGGTGCGCAGAGCTCCGACGTGAAACCCGGCACGCTGGCACACGAGGTCTACGGCGATGTCGTCACCGAGCGCCATCGCCACCGTTACGAGGCCAATGTCCACTACCTCGACCAGTTGGCGGATGCCGGCCTGGTGATTTCTGCGTTGACGCAGCGCGAGCGCCTGACCGAGATCGTCGAGTTGCCGCGTTCGGTTCACCCCTGGTTCATGGGTGTGCAGTTCCACCCCGAATTCAAGTCGACGCCGTGGGACGGCCACCCGCTGTTCATCTCATTCATTCGCGCTGCGCTGGCCCATCAGGCGGCAGCGGCCAACCAGCAGCTCGCAGCATGAAACTGTGCGGTTTCGAGGTCGGACTCGACCGGCCGTTCTTCCTGATCGCTGGCCCCTGCGTGGTCGAATCCGAACAACTGCAGATCGACGTGGCCGGCCGGCTGAAGGAAATCACCACCGAGTTGGGAATTCCGTTCATTTTCAAGAGCAGCTACGACAAGGCCAACCGGTCCAGCGGCAACACCTTTCGCGGTCCGGGCATGGAGCGCGGCCTCGCGATCCTGGCCAAGGTCAAGCGCGAACTGGGTGTACCGATCCTGACCGATGTGCACACCGAGGCCGAAATCGCGGCGGTGGCCGCCGTGGTCGACGTGCTGCAGACCCCGGCTTTCCTGTGCCGCCAGACCGACTTCATCCGCGCAGTCGCGCAGTCGGGCAAGCCGGTGAATATCAAGAAGGGCCAGTTTCTCGCGCCGCACGACATGAAAAACGTGATCGCCAAGGCACGTGACGCGGCACGCGAGAAGCATCTGCCCGAAGACAGTTTCATGGCCTGCGAACGCGGCGCCAGCTTTGGCTACAACAACCTGGTGAGCGACATGCGCTCGCTGGCGATCATGCGCGAAACCGGCGCGCCGGTCGTCTTCGATGCCACCCATTCGGTGCAGTTGCCCGGCGGCCAGGGCACCAGCAGCGGCGGACAACGCGAATTCGTGCCGGTCCTGGCGCGCGCAGCCATCGCGGTCGGGGTCGCCGGCGTATTCATGGAAACCCATCCCGACCCGGCCCATGCACTGAGCGATGGTCCGAACGCCGTGCCGCTCAAACACATGAAGGCACTGCTCGAACAGTTGCTGGCGCTGGATCGGGTGATCAAGGCGCAACCGCTGCTCGAGAACGATTTCAGCTGCTGAACGGAACACCAGATGCCGGTCGCCTACATCATCGTCGACATGAAGATCACCGATAGCGAGCAGTACAAGCAGTACATGGCCGCTGCGCCTGCTGCCGTGAAGGCGGCCGGCGGCGAGTATCTGGTGCGAGGCGGCCGGCACGCAACGCTGGAAGGGACCTGGCAGCCGGCTCGACTGGCGATGCTGCGCTTTCCGAGCTTCGAGCGCGCACAGGCTTTCTACGATGATGAGCTGTACCGCCAGGCTCGCGCCAAGCGCGAAGGCGCCACCGAATTCTTCAACATGGTTCTGGTCGAAGGCGTGTGATTGGACCACCCCGTAGCGCCTCCGGCGCACCCCTCAAGGGGCTCCGCCAGCGGCCCGGCGAAGCCGGTTCCGCGGCTCCCGCTTGATCAACCAATTCATATGACATCGAAAGGACAAATGTGAGTGCAATCGTAGACATCGTCGGCCGCGAGATTCTCGACAGCCGCGGCAATCCCACAGTCGAGTGCGACGTTCTGCTCGAATCGGGCACGATGGGACGCGCTGCGGTGCCCAGCGGCGCGTCGACCGGCTCGCGTGAAGCGATCGAATTGCGCGACGGCGACAAGGCACGCTACCTCGGCAAGGGTGTGTTGCGAGCCGTCGAGCATGTCAATACTGAAATCAGCGAAGCCGTGCTGGGCCTCGATGCCAGCGAGCAGGCCTTCCTAGACCGCACGTTGATCGACCTCGACGGTACCGACAACAAGGGCCGGCTCGGCGCCAACGCGACATTGGCGGTCAGCATGGCAGTCGCGCGCGCGGCTGCTGAAGAAAGCGGTCTGCCGCTGTACCGCTATTTCGGTGGCTCGGGTGCCATGCAGATGCCGGTGCCGATGATGAACGTCATCAACGGCGGTGCGCATGCCAACAACAACCTCGATCTGCAGGAATTGATGATCATCCCGATCGGCGCGCCGAGCTTTCGCGAGGCGGTGCGCTACGGTGCCGAGGTATTCCACGCGCTGAAGAAGATCCTGAACGACAAGGGCATGCCGACATCGGTCGGCGACGAAGGCGGCTTTGCGCCGAACGTCACGAGCCACGAGGCCGGCATCCAGCTGATCCTCGAGGCGATCGACAAGGCCGGCTACACAGCGGGGGAGCAGATCGCGATCGGCCTCGATTGCGCCGCCAGCGAGTTCTACAAGGACGGCAAATACCACCTCGAAGGTGAAGGTCTGGTGTTGAGCGCGCCCGAATGGACCGACATGCTGGCGACCTGGGTCGACAAATACCCGATCATCAGCATCGAAGACGGCATGCACGAGGGCGACTGGGAGGGCTGGAAGCACCTGACCGAGCGGCTGGCCAAGAAGGTGCAACTGGTTGGCGACGATTTATTCGTGACCAACACCAAGATTCTCAAACGTGGCATCGACGAAGGCATCGCCAATTCGATCCTGATCAAGATCAACCAGATCGGCACGATGACCGAAACTTTTGCCGCGATCGAGATGGCCAAACGCGCCAACTACACCGCAGTCATCAGCCACCGATCGGGCGAGACCGAAGATTCGACGATTGCCGACATCGCGGTCGGAACCAATGCCGGGCAGATCAAGACCGGCTCGATGAGCCGCAGCGACCGCGTCGCCAAATACAATCAGCTGCTGCGCATCGAGGAAGACCTCGGCGACGTCGCCACCTACCCGGGACGCGCAGCGTTCTACAACCTGCGCTGAAACCATCCACTGCCAGATCTTTGCCTGATTCAATCCGTCGATGCGCGTCGTCACCATCGTCCTGGCCTTGTTGATCATGCTGGTGCAGTCCGAGCTGTGGCTCGGCCGCGGCGGCGTGCCCCGCACGCTCGAGTTGCAAAGCCGGCTGGAACGTCAGCGCAGCGACAACCTGGCTGCAAAGGCGCGCAACGACCAGTTGATCGCAGAAGTGGGCGATCTGAAGGAAGGGCTGGAGATGGTCGAGGAGAACGCGCGCTACGAACTCGGCATGATCAAGCCCGACGAGATCCTGGTCCAGGTCACCGCCCGACGCCCTTGATCGACACTGCGCGCGACATACCGCTGCTGGTGCGGTGATCGTGCCTCCAACGCAACGCCCTCGCTGATGGATACCTGGCTCGCGCCACTCAAGCCGCTGTTCGCATCTGCCTTTGTCGCCTGGGGATTTCCGGTGACCTGGCTGGAGATCGTCGCGTTCATCATCGCGCTGGTCATGGTTTTCTGCAACATGCGGGTCAACCCGCTGGCGTGGCCGCTGGCCATCATCAGTTCAGCGCTGTATGCCGGGTTGTTTCTCGACAGCCGCCTGTACGGCGAAGCCGGGCTGCAACTGTTTTTCATCGTCGTTGCATTCTGGGGCTGGTGGCAGTGGCTGCGCGGTACCACCGGCGATGGTGCGCCGCTGCAGGTGAGGCGACTCTCGTCCGTAGATCGCTGGAACGTGCTGGGCGCCATGCTGATCGCGTGGCCGTGCCTGGCCTTGCTGCTGGCCAGCCAGACCGACTCGGACGTGCCGTGGTTCGATGCCTTTCCCACCGCAGGCAGCCTGGTCGGACAGTGGCTGCTCGGCCGAAAATATGTCGAGAACTGGTTGGCCTGGCTGATCGTCAACCTGGTCAGCGTGGCCTTGTTCGTTCACAAGGGGCTTTGGCTGACTGTCTTGCTGTATGCGCTGTTCGTGATTCTTTCGGTGGCTGGCTGGCGCATCTGGGAACGCCTGCTGAGCGGGCCGACCGCTTCGATTGCCGATGAGCGACAGCCTGCCTGAAACCGCCGCACGATCGCCCCTGATCGTCGGACTGGTCGGTGCGGAAAGCACTGGCAAGACCACTTTGGCGCGCTCGATGGTGGAAGCGCTCTCGGCCGACCGCCTTGGCGTAACTCGGGTCGACGAATTCCTGCGCGACTTCTGCGATCAGCACGGCCGCACACCGCTGCAGCACGAACAGCGGATGATCGCGCAGACCCAAAGCGATCGGATTGCAGCGGCTGCACAAAGCGGAGCCGACATCGTGATCGCCGATACCACGGCGCTGATGATCGCCGTATACAGCGATTTCATCTTTGGAGACCGATCCCTCTACGCCGACGCCGAGGCGGCGCAGCAGCAGTGCACGCTGAGCTTGCTGACCTCGCTGGATCTGCCCTGGATTGCCGATGGCCTGCAGCGCGACGGCGAGCACGTCCGGGCGCCGATCGACCAACTGGTTCGAGCGTCACTGCAGCGCAGCGGCGTCTCGTACGCGGTCGTCGCCGGCAGCGGTAAGCGCCGCCTGGATGCCGCGCTCGCAGCGGTGAGGCACGCCTGGCAACAGCATCGCCAGCTGCAGCCAGCGCAACCCCGTTGGCATTGGGTCTGCGATCGCTGTGGCGATACCGGCTGCGAAAGGCACTGGCTGATGCAGTCGCGTGCTGCAGTCGATTGAACGGCGGCAGATCGGGGGACACGCAGGCATCCGGCCACCCGCCGGCCTCGGTCTCGCTCAGTTCGCGGCATGCCATTGGCAAAGCAAAACACTCCGCTGGTACGATCACAAGCGTCCATCCCCGCACGAATTCCACGCAAATGACCCTTTCAACCACCCTTCGTCCTTTCCACCTCGCCTTCCCGGTCACCGATCTCGCCGCCGCGCGCCGCTTTTACGGCGGCCTGCTGGGCTGTCCCGAGGGCCGCAGTTCGAACGAATGGGTCGATTTCAACTTGTATGGGCACCAGATCGTTGCCCATCTGGCACCGGCCGAAGCCGGTCACCGCGGTACCAGTGATGTCGATGGCGACCACGTGCCGGTTCGCCATTTCGGGGTCGTGTTGTCGATGCAAGAGTGGCAACAACTGGCCGATCGATTGCAGGCCGAGGCGACGAAATTCGTCATCGAGCCGCACATTCGATTCAAGGGCCAAGTGGGCGAGCAGGCCACGATGTTTTTTCTCGATCCCTGCGGCAACGCGCTTGAATTCAAGGCCTTTGCCGATATCGGTTCGCTGTTCGCCAAATAATCCGGCAAGTCGCGACGTCGGGTCGCGTCGCCTGGGCTGATACGACAAGGTTCAATCGATCGGCGTCAGCTTCGCAATCGACAACGCCAG
>JBDTQC010000194.1:0-6610 GCA_039932405.1 Ideonella sp. | reverse complement strand
CGATCATTTCGAACGCGTCCTGCGCTGCCGGATCGATGCACCCTGGCACTACGAACGCCGATGAACATGCAATTGCACCAAGTTCCTGCCCGCCAGGGTTTTGTCTGGGTGCGTCGCGGCTTTCAGGTCTATCTGAGCCAGCCGCTGGCCACCACCTTCCTGTTTGCAACGTTTCTGTTCGGTGCCTTGCTGCTGTTGATGATTCCCGGACTCGGCGTGCTGCTGCTGCTGATGGCGCTGCCGCTGGTCTCGCTGGGCTTCATGATCGCGTCGCGCAACAGCCTGGACGGCAAACGTGCCGGCCCGCGCGTCTTTGCCGAAGGTCTGCAAGGGCCACCCGGCCAGCGCAAGGCAATGCTGATTCTGCTCGGCTGTTACGCGGCTGCCAACATCATCGTGATGCTCCTCAGCGATGCAATCGACGACGGCCGCCTGGAGGCTTTGCAGGCGGCCGTCGTCAGCGATCAGGCGGTTTCGCCGGAGGCGCTCGGCGCGATGCTCGGCGATTCGCGTCTGTTCTGGGCGATGGCGTTGCGCCTGCTGTTGACGTCGCTGATCGCCCTGCCCTTCTGGCACGCCCCGGCGCTGATCCATTGGCAAGGCCAGGGCGTGGGCCAATCGCTGTTCACCAGCAGCCTGGCCTGCTGGCGTAACCGGGGTGCGCTGACCATTTACGGATTGGGCTGGTTGCTGCTGATCTTGCTGTTTTCCGTGCTCGCCAACACCCTGGTGGCGCTGATCGGCGAGCCGCGACTGCTGGCGCTGGCCGCCATGCCGGCGGGATTGATGTTTTCAACGGCGTTTTATACGTCGCTGTATTTCACGTATGCGGACGTTTTCCGCCCGACCGGCACGCAACTTGCACCAACCCTTAATCAAGCCGGCCAAACCTGAACGGATACCACGATGGCACGCATCCACCTGATCGGCGGGGAAAAAGGCGGGGTCGGCAAATCACTCGTTGCCCGGCTGCTCGCACAGTACATGATCGATCGATCGATTCCATTCATCGGCTTCGACACCGATCGCTCGCACGGCGCCTTGATGCGTTTCTACGCCGGCTATGCATCGCCCGTGCACATCGATCGCTACGAGATGCTCGATCACATCATCGAGGCCGCCACCGAGGAAGCCGATCGGCGAATCCTGGTCGACCTGGCTGCCCAGACGCACGAGCCGTTATTGCGCTGGATCGACGAATCGGGCGTGCTCGAAGTGGCCGCCGACAACGAGGTCGGCCTGAGCTATTGGCACGTGATGGACAGTGGGCGCGATTCGGTCGATCTGCTTGGCAAGCTGCTTGACGCCTACGGCGACCGCGTTTCGCATGTGCTGGTGCGCAACCAGCTGCGCGGCGACGATTTTCGTCTGCTCGACGAGTCACCGGCACTGGCCAAGGCGATGTCGCTGGGCGCACGGATGATGACAGTCAAACACCTCAACGATGCGGTGATCCAGAAGATCGACGCCACCAGCAGCAGCTTCTGGGCGGCTAGTCAATCGGCCGACAAACAGAGCACCGGCCTGGGCATGATGGATCGCCAGCGCGTCAAGGTATGGCTGCGCGACGTCTACGCCGGATTCGACTCGGTCGGCGTCTGAACCCGCCGGCCAGCGCAAGTCCTTCTCCCGCGACTGTGCACGATGGCCGATCTGACGGCGTTTCCAGCACTCGCCACCGAGCGGCTGTGGCTACGCGAGATCGTCGATGCCGATGCACCCGCGCTGTTCGCGATTCATGGCAACGCGCAGGTGATGCGCTGGTTCGGCAGCGATCCGCTGGCCGATGAATTGGCCGCGTTGATGCTGGTCAGGACGTTTTCAGGCTGGCGCAAGCTGGTCAATCCGGGCACGCGGTGGGGCTTACAGCTGAAAGCGCATGATGGCCTGATCGGCAGTTGCGGGCTGTTCAGCTGGAACCGGCAATGGCGCAAATGCACGGTCGGTTACGAACTCGCACCTGCTGCGACCGGCCAAGGTCTGATGACCGAGGCGTTGCGTGCCGTTCTGAACTGGGGTTTCACGCAGATGCATGTGAATCGCATCGACGCACAAATCCATCCTGAGAATGCGAGATCGATCCGCTTGGCGGTCAAACTGGGGTTCGTGGAGGAAGGGCGATTGCGCGAGATTGCCTATTGGGGCGGCCAGCACCACGACATGCTGCAGTTTTCATTGCTGCGACGGGATTGGCGCGGTCGCGGCTGACAGGCGCGCTTCTGCTGCAGCGATCGCGCTTCGCGACGCCGAAGGCCTGATCGAAGAGCCACCTTTCCGATGTCTGAGCAAACGCGTCGGGGCCTTCGACAGTTGGGTGCGGCAGGGCCGAGGCCGCACCTGACCTTCAATTGTCCGTGCTCGATGGTGTTCAGAAACTGCGTGCAAGAATGAGCCTGAATCCATTTTTGTAAAGCCAAGCCAATGCGCGTCAACAAAGCGATTTTTCCGGTCGCCGGGCTCGGAACCCGGTTTTTGCCTGCTACCAAGGCACAGCCGAAGGAAATGTTGCCGGTTGTCGACAAGCCGCTGATCCAGTATGCGGTCGAGGAGGCGTACGCGGCCGGCATCCGGCAGATGATATTTGTCAACGGCCGCAACAAGCGCGCGATTCCGGATCACTTCGATACCGGCTACGAACTCGAGTCCGAATTGCTGGCAGCGGAGAAGCATGACCTGCTCGCCATGGTGCAGTCGATCAAGCCGGACGACATGGACTGCATCTACATCCGCCAGCCCAAGGCGCTGGGGCTTGGGCATGCGGTGTTGTGCGGGCAGTGTGTGGTGGTCAACGAACCGTTCGCGGTGCTGCTGGCCGACGACCTGATGGTCGGCGAGCCTCCTGTGCTGGCGCAGATGGTGGCCCAGTTCGAAGAGCGCCAGGCGTCGATCGTGGCAGTCCAGGAAGTGCCGCCGGAGCACACGCGCCGCTATGGAATGGTGGCTGGCACGATGATCAATGACCGGTTGATGGAAATGAGCCAGTTCGTCGAAAAGCCGGCACCGGAGGACGCGCCATCCAATCTGGGGGTGGCCGGACGCTACATCCTGACACCGGGGGTTTTCCAGGAAATTGCCAACGTGCCCCGCGGCGTCGGCGGGGAAATCCAACTGACCGACGGGATCGCGGCCTTGATGAAGAAGGAAAAAGTCTACGCCTACCGCTACAAGGGGCGTCGCTACGACTGTGGCAGCAAGGAAGGTTTCCTAGAGGCCAACGTCGAACTGGCGTTGGCGCATCCCGAACTGGGCGCCCATTTCAGGGCCTACCTGAAACGACTGGACTTCTAGCGGTCTTCGCCGGGCGCTCCAGGCAAGAAGGACGTTTCCGACGCTACGGACGAAGGCTTCAACGCCGCCGAAGATAGTGGATGAACTCGTTGCTCTGGTTGGTCTGTTCGACCAGTTCATTGCCGGTTTGCCGGGCGAACGCCTGAAAATCGCGCATCGAGCCCGGATCGGTGGCCACCACTTTCAGCACATCACCGCTGTTCATCTCGGCCAGCGCCTTTTTTGCCTTCAGGATCGGCAGCGGGCAATTGAGCCCACGGGTATCGATCTCTTTCTGCGCTTCCATTTCGGGTCCTTTGCAATCGATTGGTGATTGGCGTGGCGGCCGTCAACTCGACGGAGTTGGCGGACGCGACATCGGCTCGCGCCAACGTGGCGTGTAGCCGCGCGCTGTCAGCCAATCGGCCAGCGCATAGCCGGTACCGGCCGGCCAGCAAAGCACTTCGGCCGGCGCAAACAGCTTGTACTCCAGCAGTTCAGGTGACAGCCGAACCTCGCCTCGCGCGACAACGTGGTAAGCGATGATCAGCTGGTTCATGCGCTGGAAGTCGTAGACACCGATCAGCTTGACTTCCTCGGCGTGCAGTGACGTTTCTTCGAGTACTTCGCGCGCGATGCCATCGGGTGCGGTTTCGCCGGCTTCCATGAAGCCGGTGATCAACGCGAAGACGCGCTGTGTCCAGGCCGCATTGCGTGCCAGCAGGATCTGCCCGCCTTCATCGGCTTTCTCGATCACCGCCGCAAGCACTGGCGTCGGGTTGTTCCAGTGCGTCCATTCGCAAGCGGCGCAGCGCAGGCGCAGTTTCGGTCCGCCATCCTCGTCGCGTTCGAGCATCGCCAGCGGGCCGGCGCACTGCGGGCAGAACTTGTAATTGTTCATGCGGGGAAAACACCGGTCGACAGATAGCGATCGCCGCGATCGCAGACGATGAAAACGATGGTCGCTTTCTCGACAGTCCGGGCAATTTGCAGTGCAACCCAGCAGGCTCCAGCCGCAGAGATGCCGGCGAAGATGCCCTCCTCGCTGGCCATGCGCCGGGCCATCTCCTCGGCGTCGGACTGGCTGACATAGACCAGTTCGTCGACCAGCGACGGGTCGTAGATCTTCGGCAGATACGCCGCAGGCCATTTGCGGATGCCCGGAATGCGCGAACCTTCCTGCGGCTGCGCACCGATGATGCGGACATCAGGATTGCGTTGTTTCAGATAGCGGCTGACACCGGTGATGGTGCCCGTCGTGCCCATCGCACTGACGAAATGGGTGACCTGTCCAGCGGTGTCATTCCAGATTTCGGGGCCGGTCGTCTCGAAGTGGATTCGCGGGTTGTCAAGGTTGGCAAACTGGTCGAGCACACGGCCCTTGCCGTCGCGCGCCATCTGCTCCGCGAGGTCGCGTGCATATTCGATGCCGCCGGAGCGTGGCGTCAGCAGCAACTCGGCGCCGAATGCCTTCATCGTCTGCGCCCGCTCGATCGACAGATCCTCGGGCATGATCAACAACATGCGATAGCCGCGGATCGCTGCGGCCATGGCCAACGCAATGCCGGTGTTGCCCGAGGTCGCCTCGATCAGGGTGTCGCCCGGCTTGATCTCGCCGCGCTCCTCGGCGCGCTTGATCATGCTGATCGCCGGCCGATCCTTCACCGAACCGGCCGGGTTATTGCCTTCCAGCTTGCCCAGGATGATGTTGTTGCGGACGGCTTGATCCGGACCCGCAAGACGCACCAGCTTGACCAACGGCGTGTGGCCGATGACATCTTCGATGGTGGGATAGTCGGGTTTGGTCGGCAGACGCTTGGCCATGGAATTCGGATCGGGTGCGCTGCAACACGGAACAGCCGGTGGGTTGGTGCCTCCGGTCGGAATCGAACCGACACTCCTCGCGGAACGGGATTTTGAGTCCCGCGCGTCTACCAATTTCGCCACAGAGGCCACCCTAGCTGACAAGTATGCCATGGCTCGACGCCGAGCATCGAAACGCCGGCTTCGCGTTTGCGGGTACGCTTCGCGCCCAGGCTTCAACTTCACCTCCCTGCACTGGATTCGCCGATGCCGCAGATGCCCCCGATCACCCAAGCCTTGTTGCTGGCCAACGTGGCCTTTTTCTGTCTCGACTATTTTGTCGGCAACTGGCTGATTCGCCTGCTGGCGCTCTGGCCGGTCGGCGCGGGATTCATGCCATGGCAGGTCATCACCTATTCGTTCCTGCATGGCAGCCTGGGCCATCTGTTCTTCAACATGCTCGGCCTGTGGATGTTCGGCTCGGAGCTCGAACGGGTCTGGGGCCCGCGGCGCTACCTCCAGTTCTACACGGCAAGCGTGCTGGCGGCCGCGCTGTCGCAGTTGGCGATGTCGGCATTCACCGGATCGATCTATCCGACGGTCGGCGCGTCGGGCGGCCTGTTCGGGCTGCTGCTCGCTTTCGGCATGATGTTTCCGAACCGCATGATCGTGCCGCTGATCCCGCCGATTCCGATGAAGGCCAAGATATTCGTCGCCATCTACGGCGGCCTGGAGCTGTTCTTCGGCGTGACCGGCACCCAGTCGGGGGTCGCCCACTTCGCCCACCTCGGCGGCATGCTGGGCGGCTATCTGATGATTCGCTACTGGCGTGGGCAGGTGCCGTTCGGGCGGCGCCGCTGAAGACGCCTTCGCAAATCCCTCTGAGCCTGTCAGTCTCACGTCATGCCGCATGCTCGCCGCAGTGATCGAGCAGTCGATTAGGGAGCTTGAGATGGGCATGAACCTGGGCTTGCGCGGTCTTCTCGTCGTCGGTGCGTGGGTGGCAATGCTGTTGCCGATCGCGGCGGTGGCGCAGCCAGCAGCAGGCAGCGGCGCCAGCCCATCGAGCGCGCTGCCGTCAACCGATCTCGATGCGGTCCTGCAGCAGCGCACACTGGCGCTCGCACGGGCGTCGTCGACGGTTGTCGGGCTGCGCAGCATTGCGGTCGACGATGCGGTCTCGAACCGCACGCTGGGCCGCAAGCGCGAGGGCTCGGGCGTGCTGATCGATGAAGAAGGCAGTCTGGTGTTGACCGTCGGCTACCTGATCATGGAAGCCGAACAGATCGAGATCGAGCTCGACGACGGCCGTGTCTTTCCAGCGCGGGTCGCCGCCTACGATCCGGCCTCCGGCTTCGGTCTTGTCAAGTCGCTGGCACCGCTACCGAGGCCGGCGACGACACTCGGCACTTCAGCCTCGGTCAGCGCCAACGAGCCGATGATGGTCGTCAGCGGCGGCGCCGATGGGGACATCAGCGTGGCCTATCTGGCTTCGCAGCGGCCATTCACCGCCAACTGGGAATACCACCTGGACAACGCC
>JBDTQC010000193.1:0-6615 GCA_039932405.1 Ideonella sp. | reverse complement strand
GATCTTCAAGGGCGAGGTCACCGAAATCAAGGAAATCATGAAACGCTCGCGTGAGCTCGGGATGCAGACTTTCGACCAAAGTCTGTTCGACCTGTACGAAGCCAACCAGGTCACGCTCGAGGACGCGCTGCGCAACGCAGACTCGCTGAACGATCTGCGCCTGAACATCAAGCTGAACAGCAAACGCGCGAAGAATTCCGATCTTTCGGCAGGTACTGAACACATGGCCATTGTCTGAGCGGATGAACAGCAACAGCGGCAGCAGCACCCATCCCGCCGTCGCGTCGCGGCGGGTCTCTTTCATCGGTCTGGGCGTGATGGGCTACCCGATGGCCGGCCACCTGGCGCGCGCCGGTCACCAGGTCTGCGTCTACAACCGCAGCCCCGCGCGCGCCGAACAATGGCTCGGCGAATTCAAGGGTCGCAGCGCCGCGACTCCACGCGCCGCAGCAGAAGATGCCGAATTCGTTTTCTGCTGCGTCGGCAACGACGACGATCTGCGCTCGGTGACAATCCGCGAGAACGGCGCATTCGCAGCCATGGCTGACGGATCGGTTTTTGTCGATCACACGACGGCTTCGGCGTCGGTAGCACGCGAACTCGGCGTGGCGGCGGCCGAGCGAGGCTTCTTCTTTATTGACGCGCCGGTATCCGGGGGCAACCTGGGTGCCATCAACGGCGCGTTGACGGTCATGTGTGGGGGCGACGCCGATGCCTTTGCCCGCATGCAGCCGGTGGCGATGGCATTCGCCAAGGCGGTCACCCTGCTCGGCGCCGCCGGCGCGGGTCAATTGGCGAAGATGGTCAATCAGATTGCGGTGGCTGGGCTGGTTCAGGCTCTTTCTGAGGCGATCGCGTTTGGCCAGAAGGCCGGCCTCGACATCGCCGCGGTGCTCGAGGTGATCGGCAAGGGTGCGGCGCAGAGCTGGCAGATGGACAACCGCGGGCCGACCATGATCGACAACCGCTTCGACTTCGGTTTTGCGGTCGACCTGATGCGAAAGGACCTGGGCCTGGTGCTCGAAGAAGCCAAGCGCAACGGCGCCCGTTTGCCCGTGACCGCCCTCGTCGACCAGTTCTATGCCGACATCCAGGCCAGCGGCGGCCGTCGTTGGGATACGTCGAGCCTGATCACACGGCTGTGACCGGCCCACCTCGAACGACGAACGATGCCACCGAGATGCGGCATCGGATTGATGTCTATTTGGCTTTTTGCTTCGGGGTGAGATCGGCAAGTTCGGCTTCGGTCACGATGTCGAAGACGCGAACCACCTTTTGCACGCCGCTGACCTGGCTCGCCACATCGGCAGCCCGCACCGCCTCCCGCTCGGTGACGATGCCCATCAGGTAGACGACACGCCGCTCGGTGACCACCTTGATCGAGGTGGCCATCAGGTCCTTCGCATCGACCAGGAAAGTCTTGACCTTGCCAGACATCAGGGTGTCGGCAGAGCGGCTGCCAAACGAGCTCAAGGGCAACACTGCGAGCTCGTTGACGATGGTGCGGACATTGTCGATCCGTTGAACCGTCTGCGCTACGAGCGCCTTGTCGGCGTCTGTCGGCACTTCACCGGTCAGCAGGACCACCCGGTTGTAGCTGGTGATATTGACGTGCGCGCGGTCGCCAAACGTCTCGCTGACGCGGCTGACACCTTTCAGCTCGATCGATTCGTCTTCGAGTTGCGCTCCGGACGTGCGCCGATCAGTATACAGCAGCGTGCCGCCGACCATCGCGCCACCAACCAGCAGGGCACAACCCGACAGCGCACTCAGTGCGACGCCGCCCAATGCAGCGGCCAGCAGAGCGCGACGCGGTCGCGCAGCAAATTCAACGTTCATGGAGTGTCCTGTTCGCCAAGCAATTGAAGATCGACCGCATCGCACAGGCAATGCAAGCTCAGCAGGTGGACCTCCTGGATGCGGGCGGTGCGGTCGTGGGGAACACAGATATGGACATCGGTGTCGGTGAGCAGAGCACTCGTCTTGCCGCCCTTGCGGCCGGTCAGCGCCACCACGGTCATGTCCTTGGCCTGGGCCGCCTCGATCGCGGCCAGCACATTCGCCGAGTTACCGCTGGTACTCATCGCCAGCAGCACGTCGCCCGGCTGCCCGAGCGCCTGCACCTGCTTGCTGAAAACGACATCGAAGTTGTAATCATTGCCGATGGCGGTCAGGATCGAGGTGTCGGTGGTCAGCGCAATCGCCGCCAGACCGGGCCGCTCGCGCTCGAACCGGCCGACGAACTCGGCCGCAAAATGCTGCGCATCGGCCGCCGACCCCCCATTGCCACAAGCCAGCACCTTGCCGCCCGCCGTGATGCAGCCCACGATCGCATGGACCGCATCGGCAATCGGCTTGGCCAACACCTCGGCTGCCGCATATTTGAGGTCGGCGCTGTCAAAGAACTGCTTCTGGATGCGTTGTTCGAGCATGGCGGATGATATGACATCGAATTTGCGCGACAGGTTCCGTGCATTGGTGGCGACCCCAATTTTCAAAATTCGAAACCAGCGGAACTTGAGGAGGCACGAGGGCCTGCGCCTGATGGTCAGCCTGTTCCGGGATCTGAGGCCAGACGACACGCCGTCTTGCGGCGCTGAAGTCCTGCGGCACGGCAGAATCAACGAATCGTCCGACGTGCGAGGCAACCGGCCATGAAACGAATCCTGAGTGCGGTGTTCAAGCACGAAACCAATACCTTTTCGCCGCTGCCGACCGATTTGCGCTCGTACGCCGCACGCAGCCTGTACCGCGGTGACGCGATCCACCAGTACTACAGCGACACAGCCACCGAGATGGGTGCCTTCATCGACGCCGCGCAACGTCATGGCTGGGAACTGGTGCATCCGGTGGCAGGCGATGCCACGCCTTCGGGCAAGGTCACTCGTGACGCCTTCGAAACCATCGTCGGCGAGCTCGAGGCCGCGCTGCTCGAACAGGGCCCGTTCGACGCATTGCTGCTGTGCCTGCATGGCGCGATGGTCGCCGAACATACCGATGACGGCGAGGGCGAGATTCTGCGCCGCCTGCGCGCCATCGTCGGCCCGCACCTGCCTATCGGTGTGACGCTGGACCTGCACGCCAACGTCACCGATGAAATGGCCGCCCTGGCTACGCTGCTGGTCTCCTATCGAACCTACCCGCATATCGACCAGTACGACACCGGCAAGCGCTGCGCCGACTTGCTGGCACGCACGCTGAACGGCGAGATCGATCCCGTCACGACCGTCGCCCGCGGCGCCATGCTCGAAGGCGTCGACCATGGCCGCACCACGGCGCCTGGCCCGATGCGCGAAGTGCTGGCGCGCGCCGCCGAGATGACGGCCGAATACCCCGGCGTGCTCGAGATCGGCATCAACGCCGGTTTTCCCTGGGCCGATATCGAAGTCGCCGGACCGAGCGCGGTGATCGTGCGAGACCGCCGGGTCGAGGGCACGCCGCATGACGAATTGGCGCAGCTCTTGATCAAGCAGATCTGGGATTCGCGGCAACGAGAAACGGTTACGCCTTTGTCAGTCGCGCAGGGCATGGCTGCACTGCAGACGGCGCTGGCAATTTCGGGCGGCGGACCAGTCGTGATGGCCGACTGCGCAGACAACCCCGGTGGCGGCGGCTTGGAGAATTCCACCGCTTTGCTGCGGGCGTTGATCGATGCCGATGTGCGCAACGTTGCCTACGCGATGATCTGTGATCCGCAGACACTGGCGGCATGCCGTGCCGCCGGAGTCGGCAAGCAGCTTGCAGTGCGCCTGGGCGGCAGCAGCCAGTTTGCCGGGCCGATAGAAGTCGAGGCACAGGTGCGCTCGCTGCAGGACGGCAAGTTTGTCTTCACCGGCCCGATGAGTCGCGGCATCGGGCTTGATATCGGCCCGACCGCGGTGTTGCAAATCGGCGGCATAAGCGTTGTCGTCAGCGGCACCCGGCATCAGGTCCTGGACCCGGGATTTTTTACCCACGCCGGCTTGCAGCCGCAGGAGCACGCTGTAGTGGTGGTGAAATCAACCCAGCACTTTCGCGCTGCTTTCGGCCCGATGGCCAGGCAGGTACTGGCCATCGACAGCTGCGACGGTCTGACCTCCTACGATTTCCAGTCTTTTCCGTTCAGGAAGGTGCGGCGTCCCGCCTATCCGCTGGATCGCTGAGGCCAAACTCGGCAGACCGGGGCCTCGGCCACCAAGGTCGAATGATGCTGCTGGCTCAAAGAGCCAGTCGGCACAAACGCCGCCAGCGGTTCAATCTAAAAAACAGCTGGTTGTCATCGAAAGACCGCTTCGGAGTCTTCATCGCTCGATCGCCCAGCCGCTCACATCGAGATGCCACGGCCAGACGGATACTCTTCGACGGGTGGGGATTTCGAGCTATGTCCGAAGTACTTTGGAACCGGTCATTTGCGTGGTGCGTTTCGCGGACTTTGGACGTCCAGACTTGGCCGTCAGTGTGAGTACATTGGCCTGCCAGCAAGCCGACCTCGGCCGAAAGGACTTGTTACTTAAGCGAAAGCAATCGGGCGACCCTGGGAACTGGCGGTGCCGGCCTGGAACTGACGGTCGTCTGCGATCGAAAGCTGACGTCTGGGGCGGAGAATCGGCTGTGCCCAGTTGACAAGCTACCCGAAGGAACCTTGTTGACGAACTCTTTGCGTGCTGTTCGCAGACCTTGATTTACAAGTTCTTGTGGTCGTCAGAACCCATGGATTCGACATGCAATCTGGCGGGTGCGGCGGTGGTTGCGCAGATGTGCCAGTCGATGTCACCGTGCTCTCGCCGCGGAAACGGGCTCACCCACGCTCCTGACGATGAGATCGCGCAGCCAGATCACACCGGGATCCCGATGCACGCGCTCGTGCCAGATCACGCGGTATTCGAAAGATAGCCTCGGTTCCCGCAGCGGCATGATCTCGAAGTCTGCACCCTGCGCCCAGATTCGCGCAGCTTTGGTGGGCAGCACGGCAACCAAGTTCCCGTGCACCACGGCCTGGGCACCCGCATAGAAGTACGGCGCCTCCAAGCAGAGTCGGGGACTCTGCAGCCCGAGCGAGTCGTAGACGTTGTCCGTCGCATGCCCGCGCCCGAACGGATACCGCGGCGCGAACTGCTCAAATGCCGCCGCAGCGTTCAATAGTTTCAGCGCTGAGAGCCCCCGTCGCTGTGTCAAAGGATGCCCGGAACGGCACACCAACGCATAGCCGTCCTGGAACAGCGTTCGGTAGTGGAAGTCTGGCGGGATCACGTCGTCGGCATACAAGGCGCAGTCGTATTCGCCCCGCTCCAGCCCTGCGATGGTGTCGTTCGACCAGGGATCGATTTGCAGACCGACGAGCGGCGCCGCCGTTCGGATGGCAGGCATCGCCCCCAACAGCACGGTCGACATGCCGTAGTCCGTGGTCGCCATCGCAAACCGGCGTTTCGAGCGTTCGGGCTCGAACGCCGCGCCTTCGAAGACGGCATCCACCGCCGAAAGTGCTCGCCGCACCATCGGTGCCAGTTGCTGGGCCAAGGGCGTCAGCACATAGCCGCGGGATGTGCGAACCAGCAGCGGATCAGTAAAGCGCGAGCGCAGTCGCGCCACCGCGCGTGATGCCGCGGGCTGACTGATGCCGACGGCTTCGCCCGACCGCGAAACACTGGCGGTGTCACACAGCGCCCGCAGAAATCGAAGCAGGTTCAGATCAAACTCGCGGGCCAACGAAGAGACATCCACTTTTTGCATACCCAGCATTCTGCTGCATGCATTCCCAGCATGGTGCCGCCTCGACATGATCTGGCCCGTCAGCTCCAAAAAAGGCCCAAGCCCCTGACCGCCATGCAACGACGTCAAATGCTCGCAACAACAGCCGGCATCATCGGGGCAGCGGGTCTTCGGTGTCTGCTGCACCAGCACAGGACGCCCAGCCTATGACCACGCCCGCGCACCTCCAGAACAACAACACCGGTCCGTTCTCGACACAACCCTGGAGCGGTCGCCAGCAGATCGACGCCGGCCATTACACGATCGAGAGGGTGACCTACAAGAGCCAGGGTACCGAGATCGTCGGCAATGCCTTCGTGCCAAAAGTGTCGGGGCGCAACCCGGCTGTCGTGGTGATCGGCCCCGTCGCCTACGTCAAGGAACAGTCACCGATGCAATACGCTTCGCGCCTCGTGCGCGAAGGCTATGTCGCGCTCGCCTTCGATCCTCGCCATCACGGCGAGAGCGGTGGCGAGCCGCGCCGCCTGGAATCGCGCCGAGCGAAGGTCGAGGACCTGCGCGCCAGCATCGACTATCTCGTCCGGCGACCGGATGTCGATCCGCAGCAAATTCACGTCGTCGGTGTCTGCCAAGGAGCCAACTGGGCCATCGAAGCCAGCACCCTGGATCCGCGCGTCAAGGCGCTTGGTCTGGTGGCGGGGCACTACCTGATGCCCGAGGTGGCCGCCCTCTATCTTGGTTCTACAGAGAAAGTCGCCGAGCGTCTGGCGCGTGCCAAGGCTGCCCGCGAGGCCTTTGATGAAAGCGGTGAGTTGCGCTACATCCCTGTCGTCAGCGCCACCGACCCGCAGGCCTTGCTCACCGCCCCCGTGATCCGCGAGTTCTATGAGCGGTGGGCCTACCGAGGTGCCTTCTGGAACTTCCATG
>JBDTQC010000192.1:0-6637 GCA_039932405.1 Ideonella sp. | reverse complement strand
CGCGCCTTGTAGACGTACAAGAGCAGCAGCACCAGCAGGAACAAGAAGAACAGCAGCGTCAGCAGCATGAATCCGGTCAACGGCTGCGCGCCGAGCGCCAGCAGGAACAGGAACATCGTCTCCAGGTCGAACAGGATGAAGACGATTGCCAGCCCGTAGTACTTGATCGGCACCGCCTTGACGTTGACGGTGCTGACCGGCGTGGCGCCGCACTCGAACGGCAGCAGCTTGATCGCTGATGACACCGGCTTGGGCCCCAGCGCAGCGTTGAGGCCGAGCGTGATGGCGACGAAGGACAGGATCGCCAGCAGATACAACAGGAAGACGACGTACGGGTTCATGGTGTCGCTTCGGCCTCGGTGCAGTCTTCGGTTGCTGATCGCTGCGTATCAGAACGCGCGCAATGAGGCGCGGGCTTGCGATGGATCAATCCGGCGTGCCGACCGGGTGTTTCCACGCAGACGCCACGTCGCGCTTGAAGTACGTTGGCGCGTCATGTTTGCGTCGTCACGCGGTGACGCACCCGCCGGCAGCGTCAGAACTTCGCGCGCAGCGCCACGCCCAGCACGTTCACGCGGTAGTGCGCAGGCTGCACGCCCAATGCCAGCAGATTGCCGACAGCGTCTGGCGCGATGCCGTCGAGGTGCCAGTCCTGCGCGGTCTGGCGTTCGTACGCATAGGTGCCGGTCAGCCACAGGTTGTCGCGCAGCCGGTAGACGGCACGCAGCTTGAAGCTGTCGCGTGCGTAGACGGTGTCTGGAAAACTCGACGCGACCGCGACGGTGTCGATCCCGATGTCATTGCGTGACCGGGCCACTGACAACTCGGCGCGCAATTCGAGCTTGCCCTGCATCGCAAGGTGAGTGGCGCCGACTCCGAGCACCTGCGCCGTTTCGCGGTACGTGCCGGTCCAGTCGGGCGCGGCGAAGGCTTCGCTGCCGGTCTGCAGCGACCGGGTGCGCTGGTCGTCGGCGAACGCATGCAGATGGCTTTGCTCGGAGAACGCATACGACACTTCGGCGCCGACGCCGATGCTGCGGCTGCTTGTCAGTCCCAGCGCCGTGTCGGTGTAGCGGTCGTCGACGATGTCGATGTGAGCGCCGATGCTGAGCTTTGCGCTCAGTGTCATGTCCGAGCGCAGACTGGCGAGGTTGCGGCGTCTGTCGGCCAGGTTCGGCTTGCGCAGCAGCGGGTTCTGCGGCGGTTGCACCCAGGTCGCGATGCCGTAGGTCGTGGGCGTTCGTTCAGCGTGCGCGAGCTTCAAGGACAGGTCGAGGTTGTCGCGCGGCTTCAGCGTGCCGCGCGCCCAGACGGTGGTCTCGTCGGTCGTCACGACGTCCTGGTACGACCGCTCGCGGCGGTCCCAGTCGACACCGGTAGCGATGGTCGCTTTGGCCGACCAGCGGTAGTCGGCGTTCAGCTTGACGCGGTCCTGGCGAAAGCTGAACGCGGGCGAGAGCTGGGTTCCTGTACCCAGGAAGACGTCGGTCGACAGTGCAGGGTACTGCCCGGTCGGCGTCTTGTTCTCGCGGTTGTTGCGGGCCCAGCTGGCGTTGACGCGCAAGCCGGGCAACGGGTTGCCGCTGACATTCAGCGTCGAGTTGAAAGTGTCGGCGCGGCCTTGCAGCGATGTCGCTGGCAGCGCCGGCGCCAGTGCGGCCAGCGTCGGGTTCAGCGTCGCGGCCAGGAATGCAGCGTCCTGCGTCATGCGCCCGAACGCGACATGACCGCTGGCGCGCCATTTCGGCGCGATCTCGTAGGCGCCACTGGCCATGAGCTGATGGAACTGGTTGTCGGGCGCCAGTGCCTGCTGGCCGCGCGTCGCGCCCGGGACGATCGGCGTGAAAGGGTTGCTCCACGTCAACGACGTATCGGCGTTGCGGAACAGCGAGGCCTGGTACGCCAGCGACGCCTGCAATCGGCGGCCGGCATAGGCCGTGGAAATTTCCAGCTGATCGGTCGTCTGGTCGACCGGCGCGACCAATTGCGATGAACTGGCGAAAAACGACCCGGCCGTCGATATGCTGCCGTCGCGGCGCTCGTGTCGGTAGTTGAAACGCTGGGTCCAATGCTCGCCGGTGTTCCAGCTGGCACCGATGTCATACCGTGTGCGATTTGTTCCGAGCGATGCCGATTGCAAGGTCGTCGCCAACGGCATCTGCGCTGTGCTCGGCGCCGGGAAACCGCTTGGCAGCGTCTGCGTCGCACTGCCCTGGCCGATGAAAGGCGTCGACGCGATGTCGTTCAGCCGGTGCGGGATTTCGAGGTAGCCCAGGCGAAGCGCATAGGTGCCTTCCTGGCCAACTTCGGCGGCGAGCGCGCGCGACGACAGCCCCAGGTCAACCGCAGATGCGTTGGCGAACAGGCCGCCGTCGTTGCGATAGCGGACATCGCCGGCGGCGATGACAAAGCCGCGCTTGCCCGCCAGACCGTTGAAATCGCCGTAGCGGCGTGTGTCGCCGGAGACGCTACTCGCTCCGGCTTCGACCGTTCCGCTGGCGCCGGACTTCTCGTACGGGCAGGTCGCGCAGGTCCATTGCGTCGTGTCGACCTGAGCGCGCGCTTGCAGCGTCGCGATCACCAGCACGCAAGCGACGGCCACTTGCGACAGCGGGCCTGGAGTTGTCATGGCGCGGCTCCTGCTCATCGCATCAGCTTCGCGCCAGCGGGGTGGTTCGAACCATGCACTTGTGTATGGCAGTTGGTGCAGCTGCCGGCAATCGTGAAGATCGCGCCGGTGCCACCGCCGCTGGGCAGTGCTGCGCCGGTGCGTGCCACCGACGGATGGCCGGCCGCGCTGTGGCATTCCTGGCACAACAGCGGCGGCGACTTGCTCAGCAGCGCTGGCCGTATCGCGCCGTGGGGTGCATGACACAGGCCGCAGTCCTCGGCGACGGGCGCGTGTTCCCACAGCAGCGGGCCGCGCTTGTCGGCGTGGCAGGTGAAGCAGGTCTGGTTGACGGTCGGCTGCTTCAGCATTGCCGCCACCGGCGAGCCATGCGCGTTGTGGCAGTCGCTGCAAGCCATCAATCCGCTGCGCACCGGGTGCGCCGAGGTCTTCTGGAAGTCGGCCCGCTGCTGCTTGTGGCAGGTGTAGCAAACGGTGGGCTCGCCGGCTTTGGTCAGCACGGCGTCGCGTTCGGCGTGCAGCGTGTGGCAGTCGGTGCAGGCCACCTGGCTGCGCTCGTGCGCGCCGGCGTGCCACGCGGTTCGCATGCCGCCCTGGTGGCACGACAGGCAGGTCGCATTGCGCGCCTCGAGCGGCATCGACGAGTCGGTCTTGAAGGTGTTGATCGACGTCGCCTTCTGGTTGCGCGCGTGCGCTGCGCCGGGCCCGTGGCAGGCCTCGCACTGCAGCCCGCGCGGACCGAACGGTGCGCGCGCATCGCCGCGGTGGCCGTGGCGGCCTTTGAACATCGCGCCGACCTTGTAGTTGCCGTCGTCTTCGCCGTGGCATTCGAGGCAGGTGTCGGCGCCTTTTTCGGTGTACTTGCCAACCAGCGAAGCGGCGGGCACAGGCGCCTTGGCCGATGCAGCGGGCTGAACCTGCGCCGCCGCCTGCTGCGGCAGCGCCACCGCGGCCAGCAGCAGCAGCGCGCCGGCGAAGCGCCGCGCGGCCGAGCGGGCCCTGTCGAATGTCGAGCTGCGTGCGGTTTGCATGCGTCCAGTGTTCGGCTAACGCCGGGCCACGGCTGGCAACGGCTGCATCGCGACGACGCGGCTGCGCACCGAGACGAACGGCCCCAGCGGCAGCACGTTCTTGCTGGCGAGTTCGGTCTTCGTCAGATAGGGCCGGTTGGCGATGATGCGTGCCGCCTCGGTGTCGCCGATGCCAGGCAGTGTCTTCAATTCGGTCGCGCCGGCGCTGTTGATGTCGACCAGCTTGACCGCCGCGGCCGGCTTCTTCTTCGTTGCCATTGAACGCAGGTGGGCCGCCGGCAGTGGTGCTGCGATGCTTGCGTGGGCAGCGGGCGCATCGATGGCTGCGCTCGCGGTTGCCCCCGCAGTTGCCTCGAGATACACGACCAGCAGCGTCGCCGCTATCGTGCAACGACGCGTCCGGTCGCAGCGGCGGCTGGTGCTTGTGCTCGCCATTGCGATCACTTGTTGTGCGACACCGCGATGTCGGCGATGCGCCCCGGGCCGTGGCAGATCAGGCAGGTCTCGTTGGTGCCGGTCAGCGCGACGCTGCGCGGCTGGTAGATTGCGCCGCCGTTGATCTTGTAGTGCGAGATGTCGTCGGCTGAGTCGTGGCAGGCGAAGCAGGCGGTTGCGGTCGGCGAACTGACCAGCGTCGTCGGTGCAGCGTCGGTCGGCACGCCGGCAGCGGTGTTGCTGAAGCCGGCACCGTAGTTGACGCCGGCCGTCACGTACGGCGAGTTCGCGAATGAGGCGGCCAGCGTGCCGGTGGCCACGGTGCGGAACAGGCGCTGGTCGAGCGCCGCCACCGATGCCGGTGCGCTCAAGTCGAACGTGCCTGGCAGGTGGCAAGCGGTGCACTGGCTCAGCACGCCCGGATAGCCGATCTTGAAGAAGCCTTCGGTGGGGCTCGACGCGTGCCAGTTGTAGGGCACGGTCCGCTTCGCCGCAGCGTGGATCGAGTGGACGAAGCTGGTCGAGTCAGCCGACCAGCCGCTGCTTGTCTGGTTCGGCCGGTGGCACCACGAGCAGGTCGAGCCGTCGTTGCGCTGGCCGGCATGGAAGGCGTCTTCGGTGAAGGCACCGAGCTGCTGGTGACAGGCGTTACAGCGCGCGTCCTCGACGATCGGGCGTCGGCCGGTGTAGCCGGTAGCAACCTTCTGTGTGTTGCTTGCGATCACGATCAGGCCGCCCGTGATGTTGGGCATGCCCGCGGTCAGGCCGCTGCCTGTCGCTGCAGCGGTCGGAAAGTCGGGCAGGTTGGTCTGGGTCAGCGGCAAGGTCGTCTTGTTGTTGTACGAATAGCCGAGGCCACCGGTCAGCATCACCGCACTGTCGGGGATGGTCACCCCCGTCAGCGTGGCGGTGTAGTAGCCGCTCCCGTCAGGCCCCGTCAGCGTGCCGGCGCTCGAGCCGCTCGCCGTGCCATTCCACAGGCTGCGCAGGTAACTCGAGGCGGTCGCGTTGAAGTCGGCCGGTGCTGCGATGCCGTCCTGCTTCAGCGCGTACACGAAGTAGACGCTCGGCGCGCCGACGAAGTTGTCCAAGATCTCCTTCTGCCCGTCGGCCGGATTGACGGCGGCGCTGGCGAACACATTGAGGTCTTTGCGAACTCCACCCTGGAGGATCCTGAAGACCATCACCGGCTGTTTGCTCGCATTGCGCGACACGCTCTTGAGGTCGTACGAGACCGTGAGCGCGCCGGCTGGCAGCCGCGCTGGGTTGGAAGCGATCCAGGCGGCGTTGGTGTTGGCGTTCGTGCCGGCGGCGAGCAGTGCGTTGTCAGGCGACGGTGGTGTTACCGGCAGGTGGTTCAGGTCGGTGTCGATGAACGACGGCTTGTGGCAAAGCGCGCAGTTCGAGTCGTCCGGCAATGGGCCTGCGGGGTGCGCCAGTCCGGTCGAACCGAAGGTGGTCGAGGTCAGGCCCTTTGCGGCGTCGGCGATCGTCACGCCGGTTCCGGTCGCAAAATTGATGCCGTCGTGGCACGAGCCGCAGGCGAGCTGGCTCGGCATCGACTTCCAGTTGTCGCCCTGCGGCGTCGGTGCAGTCGAGGTCGCTGAGCCGTCGTGGCACTTGGTGCAGTTGCGCAGATCCTGCGGGTACGTGGTCTCGTTGAACGTCACGCCGGCGAAGTTGTAGTTTTTCTGCGCGAGCAGCGGGCCGGCGTGGATCTTGTGGACGAGGTTGGGCAGGTTGCCGACCGCACGGCCGTCGACCACGTAGGTGCCGGCGGCGCTGAACGTCCGCACTGCGCCGGTTACGCTGGCGGCGACTGATTCGGAGCGCCCGTACTTGCGTTGCTCGGTGTGGCAGACGACGCAGTACGAGACATCGTTGCGACTGCCACCGTGGAAGCCCGCCGAGGCCGCTGACGCGTCCAGGCCGGGAATTCCGCCGAGCTTCTGGTGGCATTCCTGGCACTTGGCGTTGGCCACGATGACGCGGTTGGGGTCGCTCGCTGTCACCGCTTTGCCGGTGGCGGGAATGAAGTCGTAGATCGCATCGAAGGGCGCTTTCATCGGCACCGCGGCGATGCTCGACGTCGCCCCGGTCGGCGTGTTCGTTCCCGTTCCTGGCGCGTTTCCGGAGAGCTGGATCGTCAGGCGATGGGTCAGCGCGGCGTTGTAGCTGAGGTCGCCGAGGTCGGACAGGCTGTTCGGTGCCGAGACCGTCATCGCCGCCACCTGCGCGTCGATCTTCGTGATGTCGCGAAAGAAGGTGTACTGGTAGCTGCCGTCGCCGTTGTCGACCAGCGTACCGGTGTTGTCGGTGCCTGGGCGTGTCGGCGCCGCTGCGACGGTCGTCGTCGGTACGGTGGTCACGACGTAGCTCACCCACTTGCTCGGACTGCCGGCACTCGCCGGAACGAGCTTCGCGATAGAGAAGGCGAGGTTGGGCAGGCTGGCGACTGTGTCCGTGCTCTTCTTCGTGGCGTTGCCCAGGCCGACAACCGGCTTGCCGAAGCCGTCGGCGACCGAGAACTTGACGACCGGCG
>JBDTQC010000191.1:0-6640 GCA_039932405.1 Ideonella sp. | reverse complement strand
ACCCATCCGGCCCGACTCTTGCAAGCCCCGATTCAGCGGCTACATTCGTCGCTCAACCCGTTCCAACCATGATGCCGCCAGCGGCGTTCAACAGGAGTTCCCATGCCCATGTCCCGCCGTACGACCATGCTGGCCGCAGCCGCAGCGGTCGCCACCTCGCTTTGCGTGCCATCGGCCTTTGCGCAGGGCAAGCTGAAGGTCGCCGCGATCTACACCGTGCCGGTCGAGCAGCAATGGGTCAGCCGGATCGACAAGGCCTTGAAAGCGGCCGTTGCGCGCGGTGAGGTGGAGTATGTGTTCAGCGAAAACGTCAGCAACGCCGATTACGAACGCGTGATGCGCGGCTATGCCGAGGCGGGCCATCAGCTGATCGTCGGCGAGTCGTTCGCAGTCGAATCGGCGGCGCGCAAGGTCGCCAAGGATTATCCAAAGATCAGCTTTCTGATGGGCAGTTCGGGCAAACCGCAGGCCCCCAATTTCAGCGTCTTCGACAACTATATTCAGGAGCCCGCCTACCTCACCGGGATGATCGCTGGGGGCATGACCAAGACCGGCAAGATCGGCATGGTGGGCGGCTATCCGATCCCTGAAGTCAACCGGCTGATGAATGCCTTCATCGCGGGGGCGAAGGAGGTCAACCCGAAAATCGAGTTCACCATCAGTTTCATCAACAGCTGGTTCGATCCGCCGAAGGCCAAGGAAGCGGCTTTTGCAATGATCGACAAGGGCGCTGACATCCTCTACGCCGAGCGCTTCGGCGTCAGCGATGCGGCGAAAGAGCGCGGCAAGCTGGCAATCGGCAACGTGATCGATACCCAGGACAAGTACCCGGAAACGGTTGTTGCCTCAGCCCTGTGGAACATGGAGCCGACGATCGACCTGGCCATCAAGACCGTCAAGGCAGGTCAGTTCAAGGCCGAGGAATACGGCAAATATTCGATGATGAAATACAAGGGCAGCGACCTGGCTCCGCTCGGCACCTTTGCCAGCAAGGTGCCGGCCGATCTGATGACCAAGGTCAAGGCGCGCGAGAAGGCCATTCTGGACGGCAAATTCAGCGTCAAGGTCGACGACAAGCAGCCCAAGGGCAAATAACGCGCTTGACAGGCGGCGCGAACCTGATCAGCGCGCCGGGTCGGCGCCCAGCAGCTTGTCGACCCGGTCGAGCCGCAACTGGCCCAAGACCTCGAAGGCTTCCAGGAGCGTGCGCACCTGACGATGGGCCGGGTCGTCCTCGAATTGGCGGCCGAGTCGGAACGTCAGATCGACGAAGCGCTGCACATCGCCAACCGCCACCAGCTGCAAGGCCGCGGCGCGTTCGATCGCGTTGTCGATGAATTGGTGGATCGCCGCATCCGGCACCTGGTCGACCTGTTCGGGCCGTTCGCTGCGAATACGGGCGAGTTCGGATTCGACGAAGCGACTGCGCAGCCGCTTGCCGAACGACTGCATCTGGTCATGTCGAATCTTCAGCATGAGTGGCTTGTTTCGCAGCGCGCGGGTTCAGCGCAGCGGCACGGGCCGGACTGAATCGAGCAACTGGTTCCAGGCCGCATCGAGTGCCGCCTGCTGATTGGCCGGGCCGTCGAGTGCAATGATCATTTCAGGTGCCGCTGCATTGAGCGCAATGCCGGCAAAGAAAAAGCGGTACACCAGTGTTGGAGGCTTGCCGGGTTCTTGCAGCAAGGCTCGCGAATCGCGCCCGCCGAAGCCTGCCACCGTCCGTTCGGTCTGGCTGAGCGGCTTCAGCGTCGTGCCGCTGCCGGCCATCGCCTTGGCGTCGGCCACCGGGTCGACCAGCGGCCCGTCGGTGCGTGGTGTGCTGACTGCCAGCGTCGAGAACCGAAGCTCCGCGCCGGGCAGCTGGGCGCTTTCAGCGGCGACGCGGGTGCTTTCGTTGCGCCCGGGATCGACGGCGAATGCACCATTGGGCAGACAGAAGCCGCTGCGGGCGGCCGGTCGGTAACCGGCAGCAAGCTGGCGCAGGCCTTCCTGAGCCTGCGCCTCCTTGCCGGTGCTGGCCAGCGCCTCCAGCCTGACTCCGGATTCGGCTGTGCCTGCCAGCAGCACCACGTGGCGGCTCGGGCTGGTCGGGCTGCCGAGGCCGAACCAGGCACCAGGGCCGACCCCATCGATGTTGAATTCGCGTAGCACCGGATCCGTGGCGGTCAATTCTCCACGCAGGATGCGCGCCTGCGCGGACATGCCGGGAATCGGTGTGAACTGGCGGAAATCGTCGGTGACGCGGCTGCGGTAGATCATCTGCTCACGCCCGGCTGACGACCAGCCGACGGGCAGGGTCAGGCTGAAGCGGCCCAGCCAGATGGCGGAAGAACTGGCGGTGGGAGCGGGGGTCGCCATGGGAGCACTCCGTTTTGGTTTTGCAGATGGACCAGGACTTTGCGCCCGGGTGGGGCTGGGTGTCATGGCAGCCACGCCGACGATCAAGCCGAGCGCGCTCGCCAACAGCGAGCGTCGGCGCAGCAATCGGGCTGGCGAATCAGATTTCATCTTCAGCCACCTCGTTTTTCGCGGTAGCGTTGCGCAACCAGCCCGACGATGCCGCTGATGGTGTAGCGACGGGCCTCGCCATCCTCGAAGGCTGGCTGGTGCTCCAGGCCCTCGAAACCTCTGCGGCCCGGTTCACCGATGTTGGGCAGCGCAGCGCCGCCCAGAAAGGTTGCTGACGAAACTGGCACCGTGCCGTCACCGCTGCCCGACGGGTCCTGCAACACGGCTTGCATGTCCTTGCCCTGGTTGTCGCGGAAGAAGCCGGCAAAGCCTCGAGTGCGGTAGGGGTCGGACCGGACCCAGTTGCTTTCCACGTCGAAGCGCACAAATTCGGCGGTATGTTCGCCGCGCCCATGAAAGGCATAGGTGAAGGGATGGGTGTAGGTACCCATCGACGCGTGAAAACCCTCTGCCGTGGCCAGCAGACCAAGGTAGTCTGACCAGGGATCTTCTGCTCCGGCGATCAGTGCTTCGGTGCTGTTTGCCGCCTCGTTGCTGCCCGGCGACAGCAGCGCCGGATCGACCAGGCCCCACCAGGTGTTGCGGCTGGGCGAGCCGGATGTCGGTTTTTGACATTCAGCCTTGATCCGGTAGATCTCGTCATACGGATTGCCGTGGCGCGGCAGTGCCATCACGGTCTTGGCGTCGTCGACCACGAACAACCAATCCTTTCTGCCGTTGTTCAGACAGTACTGCTTGGTCGGCAGCAGTTCCAGGCCCCCGATCGAGTTGCCCAGAATGATCGTGGTGTGGGGTGCGGAGCTGCCGAGAAAGCGCGAGGCCAGCTTGCCGGCAATGCCGCTGCCCTCGAAGCCTGCCTTGATTCGCCAATAGGCGGCGGCCGCGCCCCAGGCCGGTTGCACGCCATGCACGATGCCGAGGATCTTGCCTTCGCCGCCCGCCAGCTTGGACGCCGCGCGGGTCACCAGTCCGCCCATCGAATGGCTGATCAGGATGACCTTCTCGCAATGACCGGTGATCGCCTTTGCCTCTGCGATGACCTGGTCGATGCGCGCAACCAGGCTGGTACCGGCTGCCGCGGCGTCGCCAGTCCAGTTGTAGCCACAGGCAAAGACTGGAAAGTCGAAGGCCTTTGCCAGTGCTCCCCAGTCGCGGTCGCGAAGAATTTCGAGGAAGGGAACGTACTCTTTCATGATCCCGCGAAAGCCGTTGCCAACCGGATTGTCGTTGTCGACTTCGAGGTAACCGGGATTGAATGCGTCGCCGATCAGCAGATTCTTGCGGTGGATCGGTGGTTCGCCCGAACAGTTGGTGAACAACCAGCCGGCCGACGGTTCCCACCGCAGATTGGGCAGACCCTGGGCGTTCTTGCCTTGGCCGTTGGTTCCCGCCAGACGCAGGCGGCTGCCCATGATGCCCGGAACAAAGATCAGCGGAATCGCTTCGCGGCGTACCTCGACTTTGTGGACCACATCGGTGGCCAGGCTGGTGAGGAGCTTGTCGACTTCATGCCAGGGCAGTTCCATGGGCTATGGGCTTGTTCAGGCTGCGGACAAGGTGGGATGGGTGGTCAAAAGTGGCGACCTTTTGCGATGGCCGCTTCGATGTCGGTATAGAAACGGTCGAACTTCACGGTGGCGTCACCCGCGGGCAATCCGGACTTGTCGAATTTGCCGTTGCCATCGAGAGTCTGCTGCGGGCCGACCCCAGCCAGACTGATTCGCATCGATTCCGACGGGTAGCTTTTTTTCTGCTTGACTGGCCACCACGTCTTGCGGGCCGACTTGTCCGGGCACGGGGCCAGTTCGATATGGAACCAGTGACACGACGAACACGGTTGCACCGCGCTGTCGATCGGGCGGGAGTCGTAGGTGGGGTCTGGTGGCGGGCTCATTTCTTGCGGTGCAGTCTACTTCAGAGGTGAAGACGGAAATGCAATGATGGCCACGCGCGGCTCATCGTGTGATGAGACTTTTTCCCGCTTTGCTGCTTGTCACGGCTACGATCGATGTTCCGTTGATTGCTCCGCTTCGCATTGCTGCATGTCTGCCCCGACTCCCGCGCTTCTCCTCAGCCACATCAGCAAACGTTTCGGCAGCCTGCTTGCGAACGACGATATCTCGCTTGAAGTCGGGCGTGGCGAGGTGCTCGCGCTGCTCGGTGAAAACGGTGCTGGCAAGAGCACGCTGGTCTCGATCCTGTTCGGTCACTATCGTGCCGATGCGGGGCACATCGAGGTTTTCGGCATGCCGCTGCCACCCGGCAATGCACGCGCTGCGCTCGATGCCGGCATCGGCATGGTGCATCAGCATTTCACGCTGGCCGACAACCTCAGCGTGCTCGACAACGTGATGCTCGGCAGCGAGCCGCTGTGGCAGCCGTTCTCGCGCCGCGCGATGGCACGTCAGCGGCTGCTCGATACGGCTGGTCGGTTCGGTCTGGAAGTCGCGCCGGATGCGCAGGTCGGCAGCTTGTCGGTCGGCGAGCGGCAACGGGTCGAGATCCTGAAAGCCCTGATGACCGGTGAAGCTGCGCCCGCACGTGCTGCCGGCCGGCCGGGAACGCGCATCCTGATCCTCGACGAGCCGACGGCGGTGCTGACGCCAAGCGAGGTCGAATCGCTCTTCATGACGCTCCAGCGCCTGGTGGCTCAGGGTCTGAGCCTGATCTTCATCAGCCACAAGCTCGACGAGGTGTTGCGCGTTTCCGACCGGATCGCGGTGCTGCGCGCCGGCCGGCTGGTGGCCTGTGTTCGCAATGGTCAGGCTGACAAGGCACAACTGGCCGAATTGATGGTGGGTCACCAGGTCGCCCCGGCGCGCCGTCGCCCGTCCCGCGCGGGTCGGCTGGTCTGTGAACTGCGGGGTGCGCGCTTGCGCGACGAAGACGGACGAATCCTGCTCGACGACATCGATCTCGACATCTTCGCCGGTGAAGTGCTGGCGATTGCCGGCGTTTCGGGCAATGGGCAACAGGCATTGGCCGATGTCCTGTTCGGCCTGCGCGGTCTCGATGCCGGCCAGCTTCGGCTGGATGGTCGGAACATGCCGGCAGGGCCGGCCGAGCGGGTAGCCACCGGTGTCGCCCGGATTCCGGCAGATCGTCATTCGACGGGTCTCGTCGGCGACTTGCCGCTGTGGGAAAACGCGATCCTCGAGCGCTACCGCAGCCGGGCGTTTGCGCGCTTCGGCTGGGTCCGGCGTGGTGCGGCGCAGGCGCATGCAAAAGCGCTCGTCGAGGCCTTCGATGTCCGAGGTACCGAAGGTCAGGGTGTGTCGACGCCGACGCGTGACCTGTCTGGCGGCAACATGCAGAAATTGATCCTCGCACGCGTGCTGATGGCAGAGCCGGGCGCGGGCGGTGCGGCAGCGCCGAAGCTGATCGTTGCAGATCAGCCGACCTGGGGTCTCGATATCGGCGCGGTCGCCGAGGTACACCAGCGATTGCTCGATGCCTGTGCGCTGGGCAGTGCGGTGTTGCTGATCTGCGAAGACCTCGACGAGATCTTTGCGATCGCCGACCGGATCGCGGTGCTCCACAAGGGCCGCCTGAGCCCGGCCAGACCGCGTGCGGACTGGACATTGCCGGAGATCGGTCTGGCGATGACCGGTGCACCGAGCGCTGCTGTGCGCGGCGCGGCCAATGCCGAGGTCGGCCATGCACCTTGAGCGCCGCACCCGAATCTCGCGGCCCCTGCAGTGGGCCGCGCCGTTGCTGGCCGTGGCCTTCACGCTGTTGATCGCCGCCGGCCTGGTGGCCTGGGCCGGTGCGCCGATCGGCCGGGCTTATGCGAGCTTGCTGCAAGGTGGTTTCGGCTCGCGTTTTGCGTGGACCGAAACCCTGACCCGCGCCACGCCGTTGATCCTGACTGGGCTGGCGGTGGCTGTCGCGTTTCGCGCACGCCTGTTCAACATCGGTGCCGAGGGACAGCTGTATGCGGGCGCGCTGGCAGCCGTGGCGGTCGGTGGGCTGCACGCCGGCGTCAACGACGGCGCCGGCTTTGCGTTGGCCACCTGGTTGTTGTTCCCGTTGATGATGCTGGCTGCAGCAGCAGCTGGGGCCTTGCTGCTGCTCGGGCCGGCCTTGCTGAAATCTCGCCTCGGCGTCGATGAGGTTGTCACGACGCTGCTGCTGGATTGGCCAGGCATCACTCGTCGAGACCTCGTTG
>JBDTQC010000190.1:0-6650 GCA_039932405.1 Ideonella sp. | reverse complement strand
AAAGGAGCGCGAATGAGCTTTCAGGTACCGATACGCCAGCGCTGCAGCCTTCGGCCGAGCCGCTCGAAGCCCAGGTCGACCACGAGGGCCAGCGCACCGACCAGCAGCGCCCCTTGCAAGACATACGCGGCGTTGAATCCGGCCAGGCCGATGATGATCGGCGATCCCAACGTGCGCGCGCCCACCGTCGACGCAATCGCTGCCGTGCCGATGTTGATCACCACCGACGTGCGCACGCCGGCGAGCAACACCGGCAAGGCCAGCGGCAACTCTGCAGCGCGGAGGGTTTGCCAGCCGGTCAGACCCAGCCCGCGCGCGGCATCGAGCACGTCGCGTGGCACCGACTCAATGCCGGCGACGGTACCGCGCAGCACCGGCAATACGCCATACAAGGCCAGCGCAATCAACGCCGGCCAGTAGCCAAAGCCGATCAACGGCGCAGCGACTGCCAGCACGGCAACCGGCGGGACGGTCTGCCCCGCAGCCACCAGCATCTCGACCAGCGGCCGGAACTCGCGTCCCGCCGGCCGAGTGACGAACCAGCCGCAACTGACGCCCACGGCCACTGCAGCCAGGCTCGATGCGCCAACCAGCGCGGCATGCGCGCCGAGCAGGTCGAGAAACGAATCCTGCAGATAGATCGGGCGATCCAGGTCGGGGAACGCTGCCGCGAACAAGGGCTGGAGCATCGGCATGCCAGCGGCCAGCAGCAGCATGGCGACGAAGGCCATCACCAGTGGATCGAACAGCCAGCGCGTCGCATTCGACTGGCTGTGAAGTCGCAGCGTTTTCATGGTCGCTGCCGCAGCAGGTCGATGAAGCGAATCGCGCCAAGCGGATGGCCGTCGTCGTCGGCAACCGGCAGTTGATCGACGCCACGCGTCAGAAACTCGGACAAGGCCTGCTGCAGCGTCTGGGAGGCACGGATCGGCGCACCCGGCGCCGCCTCGCCAGCGCGCAACAACTCGGCAACACGGCGCAGCCCGAGCAGCCGCTGGCCCACGCTGCTGCCGCCAAAAAACGCGACGACCTTTGCGTTGACCGGCTCGGCCAGCAACTGCTGCGGCGTGCCGGCCTGCACGATCCGCCCATGCTCGAGCAGCACCAGCTGCTGGCCCAGCTTCAGGGCTTCGTCGACATCGTGGGTAACGAGCACGATGGTGCAACCGATGGCCTGCTGGATGCGCGCCAGCTCGTCCTGCAGCACCAGGCGTGTCACGGGGTCGAGCGCTCCGAAGGGCTCGTCCATCAACAACACCGTGGGTTCGGCAGCCAAGGCTCGCGCCACACCGACCCGCTGTTGCTGGCCGCCTGACAGCTGGTGCGGATAGCGATCGCGGAATTGCGCAGGCGCCAGCGCCAGCATGGTCAGCAACTCGTCGACGCGCGAGGCGGTGCGTTGCGTCGACCAGCCGAGCAGCCGCGGAACGGTGGCAATGTTGCGCGCAACCGTCCAATGCGGAAACAGGCCGATCGACTGGATCACGTAGCCGATGCGCCGGCGCAGCGCCTCGGGTGCCAGGCTGCGGATATCCCGGGCCTCGATCGTGATGTGTCCGCTGTCAGCCTCGATCATCCGGTTGATCAGGCGCAACAGCGTCGACTTGCCCGAACCCGACGGACCGATCAGCACCGCGACGCTGCCGGCCCGGATTTGCAGCGACACACCGTCGACCGCAATCGTTGCGCCGAACGACTTGTGCACGTCGGACAGTTCGATCACCGGGTGCGCTCCAGGCTGGTGACGGCGATCGCAAACAATGCATCGACCAGCAGCGCAAGCGCCACCACCGGCACCACGCCGAGCAGCACCAGATCGAGCGCGCTACTCGACAATCCCTGGAAGACGATCGCGCCGAACCCGCCGGCGCCAATCAAGGCCGCCACCACCGCCAGCCCGATCAATTGGACCGTGGTCAGCCGCACCGCCGACAACAGCAACGGCAAGGCCAGCGGCGTCTCGACCTGCCAGAAGCGCTGTTGCCGGCTCATGCCCATTGCGTCAGCCGCTTCAAGCACGGCGGCGGGAATCTGCTGGAACCCGGCGACGATGCCATGCACGATCGGCAGCAAGGCATAGGCAACCAGGGCGATCGTCGCGGGCCACAGGCCGATGCCCTGCACCCCGGAAGACGGCCAGGCGCGGCCGATCCAGGCAAGCGGACCCATCAGCAGACCGAATAACGCGATCGACGGCACAGTCTGGATCAGGTTCAGGGTGGCGAACAGCGGCCTTGCGATACCGGAGCGACCCGAGGCAATCAGGCCCATCGCACAACCAATCACCAACGCAACGAGCAGGCTGAGCCCGACGAGCTGCAAGTGCCGCCACCCCGCGGCAAGGAATACGTCCTGGCGATTGGCATACTCCTTCAACAACGACAAGGCATCGAGCTCGCCGCCGGCCAGCAGCAACACCGGACCGATCAGCAGCAACAGGCTGAGCCGGCGGCCCGGCTGCCAGCGCTGCAAGGCATCGGCACCGATTGCCCAGATCAACAGCACCGAAATCCAGAAGCCTCCGCCCAGCGAAACCCTGGCCAGCGGTGTCAACGCAGCTGATTGGCGCAAGGCTGCGGCGCCAGCCAGCGCAACCACGCCGCCAAGCAGACTGGCCGCAGCCAACGCGGTGAGCGCGTGCTGGCCCCGATTTGGCGCCATCCACACGACGGCCGCGAGCCACCCCAGTGGCACGAGCAGCAGCCACCAGCCGCCACTGATCAAACCTTCGATGGCAAGCCCCTGCCCGCTCAGCAGGCGATTTGGCGCCACGCGCAAAAACGGCAGCAGCCACCAGGTCAGCAGCAAGGCCAGCAGCAGAACCGCTGCAACCCGTTGCCTGACTCCGATTGCAGGCGAGGCCTTCGCAACGATGCCGGATTGCGGCACCGCGGCACCAGTCACTTGATCAGGCCCTTGCTCTTCAACCAGTTCTCCGCCACTTTGCCGGCATCCTGGCCTTCGAGTGCGATCTGCGCATTCAGGCGTTGCAAGGTGGGGCCATCGAGCGCCTTGAAGACCGGTGCGAGCAGGCCGGCGATCTTCGGCTCGCGCGCCAGCACTTCGGCCCGGATCACTGGCGCCGGCGCATAGACCGGCTGGACGCCTTTCGGGTCATCGAGAATCTGCAGACCGAGCGCCGCGACCGGGCCGTCTGTGCCGTAGGCCATCGCGGCATTGACGCCAGAGGTCTGCTCAGCCGCCGCCTTGATCGTCACCGCGGTATCGCCGCCGGCCAGGGTCAACAACTGGTCCTGTTTCAACTTGAAACCGTAGGCCGACTGAAAGGCCGGCAAGGCATCGGGCCGTTCAACGAACTCGGCCGATGCCGCGAGCTTGAATTTGCCGCCAGCGGCCAGGTATCTGCCGAGGTCGGCCAGCGACACCAGCTTGTGCTGCTTTGCCAGATCCTGGCGCACCGCGATCGCCCATGTATTGTTGGCCGGCGAAGCCTGCAGCCAGACCAGTTTGTTGCGCTCGGCATCGAGCCGCTTGACGAGATCAAAACCGGCAGCGTGCGTTTTCCAGGCCGGGTTCTTTTCATCGGCGAAGAAGAAGGCACCGTTGCCGGTGTACTCGGGGTAGATATCGATCTCGCCGCTGAGCAGCGCGGTGCGAACGATCTTCGTATTGCCCAGTTGCAGCCGGTTCTCGGTCTTGATGCCGCCAGCCTGCAGCGTGCGGATGATCAACTGGCCGAGCAAGGAGCCCTCGGTATCGATTTTTGATGCGACGCGCACCGCCGGCTGTGCCTGCGCCAGGCTCACTGCGGGTAGCGCGAAACCGATTCCGGACATCGCGAGCAGCCCGATCGCCCAGCGCAGCGCGCCACGGCGCGAATGTTTGAATGGCATCGTCAATCCTCCGGTCGATTGAATGGCACCACGATAACGCTGGCGCCACGCAAAGCCCGCCAAAATTGTGCTTACGCCGGGTCGCCCGCCGACAAGGCCTCGGCAAACTGGCGGATCACGCCATGTGCATGCTGCGGGTCGAGCCAACGCAGCACGATGACTGCATCGAAGCCCGGATCGATCCACACGAAGTGCCCGCCTGCGCCGAGCATGAAAACCGCATCGGTCGACGCACCGGCAAAGGCCTTGCCGTCGCGATTGAGCCAGAGCAGGCGACCATAGAACGGTGCAATCGGTGATGGCTCGACCATGCGATCGACCCATTCGCGCGAAATCAGCTGGCGGCCGTCGGCCTGGCCGCGATCGAGCAGCAATTGGCCGACGCGGGCTTCGTCGCGCGCGCTGATCGATACGCCGCCGCCCCAATGCGTGCCGCCCGGTACCGATTGCACCCGACCGCGTCCGGGCAGTTCGACCCACGAGTCGTCGTAGCCGCGCCAGGCGAAGTCGTGGCCACCACCCAGCGGCGCCAATACCTCGCGCAGGAAGACCTCGGCCAACGGTTCACCGAACAGATGCAACAAGGCCAGCGACAGCTGATTGATTCGAACGTCGTTGTATTCCCAGTAACTTCCCGGCGCCTGCAGCGGCCGCTGTCCGCCTTTCGGACCACCCGGCTCGCGCGGATCCTGGGAGACCTTGCGCCAGCGATCGACGCTGTCGGGCAAGCCGAAGCTGGTGCCTTCCCACTCGCTGGTCTGGGTCAGCAACTGCACCCAGGTGATGACCCGGTTGTGTTCGCTGTCGAAGCCGATGCCGGGCAGACGCGCGGCAACCGCTTCGTTTTCATCGGGCAGCAGACCTTGCCGTTGCGCCACGCCGGCGAGCAACGCGAGGTAGGTCTTGGCGACGCTGAAGGTCAGATCGGCCCGATCGGGTTCGCCCCAGGCCGCCACTTCGCGGCCATGCCGGAGCACCAGGCCGGACTGCGGGCCTCGCGCATGCACCGGGCCACGCAGCCGATTGAACGGCGGCGGATCGTCATGGTGAACACCCCAGGGATTCTGACCAAGGGTCGGCGCGGCTGCCGGGTCACGCGGCCAAGGCGTCTCGTGTGATCGGGCGGCGTTGATTGCGACTTCGAGGGTCGATTGAGTAGAGGGTGCAGAGGTCATGCCGAATTTTGAACCGATTTTTCAAGCCAGTCGCAGGTCAGATGAGCCAGCGCGCGAACCCCGAGTTGCAAGCCCGCCTCATCGACCAAAAAACGCGGCGAATGATTCGGCGCAGCGGCTTTCGGATCGGTGCCCGGTGCGGTCACGCCGATGAAGAAAAACACGCCGGGAATCAGCCGCTGGAAAAATGAAAAGTCCTCCGCGCCGGTGACTTTCGGGATCAGCTCGAGCCGCTCGCCGGCCACGCGTTGCAGTGTCGGCAACATCGCTGCGGTCAACGCCGGATCGTTGACGGTCACAGGGTAACTCTTGGTGATGCAGACCTGACAGCCGGCCCGCGAGCCGCGGCTGACGGCTTGCGCCAAGGTGGTCACGCGCTCATGGATGTCGTCGCGCATGTCTTCGTCGAAGCTGCGGATCGTGCCGCGCATCTCGACGCTGTCGGGGATGATGTTCTCACGCACGCCGCCACGAATCGTGCCGATCGTCACCACCGCCGGCTCGCGGGTCAGGTCTTGCGTTCGGCTGACGATCGTCTGCAGCCCCAGCACCACCTGCGCCGCGGTGACGATCGGATCGACACCGGCCCACGGTGCCGCACCATGGGTCTGCCGGCCTTCGATGGTGATCTTCAGCGTGTCGCTGCTGGCCATCGTCGGGCCCGGCCGGTAGCCGAGCACACCGGTCGGCAGCCGGGAGGTAACGTGAAGCCCGAAGATGGCACGCGGCGTCGGATTCTCCAGCGCCCCCTCGGCAATCATCATCTTGGCGCCGCCGTCCTCGCCCGCTGGTGGCAATTCCTCAGCCGGCTGGAAGATGAACTTCACGCTGCCATTCAGTTGCGCTCGCAAACCAGCCAGGATCTGCGCAACGCCCATCAGGATGGCAACGTGGCAGTCGTGTCCGCACGCATGCATGATGCCGACCGGCTCGCCGTTCCATTCACCAACCGCTTTGCTGGCAAACGGCAGGTCGACCTGCTCGCGCACCGGCAAGCCGTCCATGTCGGCACGCAACGCAACCACCGGACCGGGCAGTCCACCTTTCAACAGACCGATCACGCCGGTGTGAGCCACGCCGGTTCGCACCTCATCGAATCCGAGTTGCCTCAGGTGCCCGGCGACGATCGATGCGGTGCGGAATTCGCGGTTGCCCAGTTCGGGGTGCTGATGCAGATCACGACGCCAGGCAATCACCGCATCGTTGATCGCCTCGGCGGCCAGGTCGATGGCCGGGGCGAGCGAACTCGCGCCTGCGATGCGGTCTGCCTGGCCTGGCATGTACGCGCAATCACCAGCCAACGGCTTGACCGTCGCGGCGCGAATCACTGGCGGCCACATAACCGTCTTCCATGTCGTCGCTCAGGCGCCAGATGAATTGGCCGCTGCCATAGTCCATGTAGCTATCGGAGGTCAGCTCGAAATGATGCCCGAGTTGTTTCAGGCCTTCTTGCAGCGCAGGATTCATCGTCTTTTCGAGATCGACTGACAGGCCGTCACCGACTTTCCAGCGCGGCGCGTCGCAGGCGGCCTGCGGTTGCTGCTTGTGAACCAGCATCCGCACCAGCGTCTGCAGGTGGCCTTGCGGCTGCATGTTGCCGCCCATCACGCCGAAGCTCATC
>JBDTQC010000189.1:0-6651 GCA_039932405.1 Ideonella sp. | reverse complement strand
TGATGGCCCGACCAAAGTTGCTGCTGCTCGACGAGCCGTCGATGGGTTTGTCGCCGATCATGGTCGACAAGATCTTCGAGGTGGTCGCCGATATCTATCAACGCGGCGTGACCGTTCTGCTGGTGGAACAAAACGCGAGCCGTGCGCTGCAACTTGCCAAGCGCGGCTACGTGATGGAATCCGGCGAGGTCACGATGAGCGGCGATGCCAAGCAGCTGCTGAACGATCCAAAGGTGCGGGCGGCGTATCTCGGCGAATAGCATCGAGGCCTGAAGGTGGGTCGGTCGTCGTCGGCCGTGTCAGCGTCCGAGGTGTCGGCTCGAGCTTGCGAAAGCGACCTGCTTGCCAGCTTGGGGCGCCGGGGCACCAAGCCACCTGCGGGGACCGGGCCGCCTGCGGCGAGGAGACAACATGAAGATCAGAAACCACCAGGACTTCTGGGCCGGCCTGCTGTTCGTGGGCGTCGGATCGCTGTTCGTGTTCGGTGCCTCGGGGCTGGAGGTTGGCGACAGCCGCCAGCCCGGCCCGGCCTATTTCCCGTTGTTGCTGGGTGGCTTGATGACGGTGCTGGGTTGCCTGATCAACTTCAAGGCGGTGACCTTCGAAACCGACGACGGCACGCCTATCGTATCGACCGACTGGCGCGTCATGCTGTCGACATTCGGTGCCGTGCTGCTGGCGGGCGCCTTGCTGCCGATTCTCGGCCTGTGGGCGACGGTTGCGCTGATGGCTGTGGTCTTGAATGTCGGCGCCGGACGTTTTGCACTGCGTGCCTGGCTCGGCGTTTCGCTGCTCGCCGGTCTGTTGTGCTGGATGGTGTTCGGTCAGCTGCTCGGGCAGCCGCTGATGCTCTGGCCACCGCAGAGCGGTTGAAACCGGTGTCTGGATCCGCGGCGTGAATCTGTTCGACAACTTGTGGCTTGGACTGGGGACCGCCCTGCAGTGGCAGCATCTGCTGCCGTTGCTGGCCGGATGCGTGCTGGGCTCACTGGCGGCCGCTACCAGGCGGCTCGGATTGCTGGCCGTGCTGGCAATGCTGCTGCCCGTGTTGCAGCACCTCGACATCCTGCCGGCAATGATGGCAATCGTCGGCGTCTATTGCGGTGCAAACGGCGGCGTGATCGGTGGATGGAGCGGATCACCCGAGCAGTCGAATGTGGCGGTTGCGGCCTTCCCGCGCGCCACTGCAACGCCGCATGGTGCCTCCGCGATGCTTGCCGCGGCCACGCCGTTGGTACCGCTGGTGGCGGGCCTGCTCGGTGCGGGGGCGATCGTCGCTTTCGCGCCGCTGTTGATCGAACAGGCCTTTCGCTTCGGACCGGCGGAATATTTCTCGCTGATGGCCGTCGGTCTCACCATCAGCGTCGTGTTCGGCCCGGGTTCGCTGGTCAAGGCGATGTCGACATTGATTCTGGGCGTGATGCTGTCGCAGCTAAGCGTCGATTCGGCGACGGGACATGCGCTTTTCAACTTTCAGCTTGACGAACTCGAACCCGGTTTCGGGCTGATTCCGATGGCAATGGGCCTGGCGGCGATCGCCCGGGTGACCTTGACGACAGCCTCGGGCAAGCCGCCGCCGAGTGCGCCGACGGCGACGAGCGCGGCTGCGCAACAGCCGCGCTTTCATCTGCTGCGCCAGTGGCCGCAGTTGCTGCGTGGGGCCGTCGTCGGCTCGCTGATCGGTTCGGTGCCAGGTGGCGGCGCGCGTCTCGCCAGTCATGTCGCATTGGCGGCGGAGGACAAGATCCTGCGCCAGCAGGGCGCCGTCGGTGTCGATCCGATTGCCGATCCTGGGCCTGCCGCAGCGCTGGTGGCTGCGGTGCGCAGCAGCCTGGTCCCGCTGCTGGCCTTCGGCTTTCCGGTCAATGCTTCGTTGGCCTTGATGACTGGCGTGATGGTTGGCAAAGAAGTCGCAGTCGGGCCGCAGCTGATGACCAGCCGGCCCGACCTGTTCTGGGGTTCGATCGCCGCGGTTGGTGTGGCCAGCGTGCTGTTGTTTCTCGTCAGTGGTGTGCTGGGGCGATTGACGCTGAAAGCGCACAAGCTCGCGCTGGATTGGTTACCCGCTGTGATGGTGATCTACTGCTGCATCGGCGCTTATGCCATGCGCAATTCGGCGTTCGATATCTTCGTGCTCGGTGCCTTCGCCCTGGTCGGACATTGGCTCTTCAAGTTCGGATGCCGGATCGGCCCCTTGATAATGGGCTTTGTTCTCGGTCCGATGCTGGAGTCCAATCTGCGCCATGCGCTCGAACTGTCAGGCGGTAACTGGAGCGTACTGATCACCCGCCCGATATCTGCGGGATTGCTGCTGGTGGCTGCGGGTGTGGTGTGCGCCGTGATGCTGCCTTCGCTGCGACAGCGTCGGGCGCGGATCTTCGATCAGGAAGACTGAGCCATCGGCATGACCATCAGCACCACCGTCCCTTTGAAAATCGAACGCGCCTGGCCGGGACTGATGCTTGCATTGGGCGGCTCGATCGCCTTTTCCGGCAAGGCCATCATCGTCAAGCTCGCGTATCGGTATGGCGTGGACGCGGTCACGCTGATCATGTACCGGATGCTCTTTGCTTTGCCCTTGTTCCTGCTGCTCAGCTGGAGCGCAGGCCGCGGCAAGGCGGCGTTGACGGCACGTGACTGGCGGGTCGTGGTCGGACTCGGCTTCGCCGGTTACTACCTGGCCAGCTTTCTCGATTTTCTCGGCCTTCAATACATCAGTGCCGGCCTCGAACGCCTGATCCTGTATCTCAATCCCACGCTGGTGCTGGCGATCAGCGTGGTGTTGTTCGGTGCCAAGGTGACCCGGCGCCAATTGTTCGCTTTGGGGCTGAGCTATTGCGGCGTCGTCGTCGTGTTCGGCCACGAGGCGAGCCTGCAAGGCGCCGATGTCGTGCTCGGCACCTTGCTCGTCTTTGGCAGCGCAGTCAGCTATGCGGTCTACCTTTGCTACAGCGGTGCGGAGGTCAAACGCCTGGGCGCGCTGCGCCTGACCGGCCTGGCTTCCAGCGTGGCCTGCGTCCTGTGCATCGTGCAGTTCATCGTCCTGCGACCGATCTCGGCCATGACCGTCGCGCCCGAGGTCATCTGGCTGTCGATTGCAAACGCGACGGTCTGCACTTTCGCGCCGGTCCTGATGGTGATGATGGCGATCGAGCGGGTCGGTGCCACCGTCGCGGCGCAAGCCGGCATGGTCGGCCCGTTGTCGACCATCGCGATGGGCGTGATGTTTCTCGGCGAGCCGTTCACCGCTTGGGTCATGGCGGGTTCGGTCCTCGTCCTCAGCGGAATCTGGCTGCTGGCGCGGGCCCGCTGACCCGCTGCTCTGCTGGTTTGCTGCTTTCAACCCACACAAAGGAGTTCTGATGGATCTTGGTATCACCGGCAAATGGGCACTGGTGTGTGCTGCCAGCAAGGGATTGGGCAAAGGGTGTGCTGCAGCACTGGTGGCTGAAGGCGTCAACGTGGTGATCACCGCGCGCGGCATCGAGGCGTTGCAGGCCACCGCGGATGAGTTGCGCGCGCTTGGCGGTGGTGAAGTGCGAGTGGTTGCCGGCGACATCACGACGCCGGATGGGCGCTCGGAGGCGCTGGCCGCGTGCCCTCAGGTCGACATCCTCGTCAACAATGCCGGCGGTCCGCCACCCGGCGACTTTCGCGATTGGGATCGCGAAGCCTGGATCAAGGCACTCGATGCCAACATGTTGACACCGATCGAACTGATCAAGGCCGTCGTCGATCCGATGCAAAGCCGCGGCTTCGGTCGCATCGTCAACATCACCTCGGCGGCCGTCAAGGCGCCGATCGATATCCTCGGCCTCAGCAATGGTGCGCGCAGCGGTCTGACCGGGTTCATTGCCGGGCTGTCGCGCAAGACGGTTGCGCATGGCGTGACGATCAACAACCTGCTGCCGGGACCGTTCCTCACCGACCGGCTCGCAACAACCGCCGCAGGCGCAGCCAAGGCGAGCGGACAGACGGTCGAGGCCATTCTGGCGCAACGCGCAGCGCAAAATCCGTCGCGCCGCTTCGGCACGAAAGAGGAGTTCGGTGCGGCGTGCGCATTCCTGTGCAGCGTGCACGCCGGCTACATCACCGGCCAGAATCTGCTGATGGACGGTGGGGCGTTCCCCGGCACCTTCTGATCGAGCGGCCTGGAGTTGCGGACGCGCCGCCGGGCAGCCGCTCAGCCGCTCAGCCGCTCAGCCAGTGGTGCGCTTCGCCGTCACCACGATCCCCGCAGCTATCAGTACAAAGGCCGCGACGTGGAACCACTGCGGTGGCTGGCCCAGTAGCAGGGCTGACATCAGCGCGGCAAACACCGGTGTCAGATTGGCGAAAAATGCGGCGATCGACGGGCCGACTGCGAGCACGCCCTTGCCCCAGCAGTAGTAGCCAACGATCGACGGGCCGATCGCGACAAAGGCGATTGCGGCGAACACCGGCCAACCCCAATCGATGGCAGCGGGCTGGACGGCGGCTTCGACTCCGGCCGCTGCAATCCCCCAGGCCGAACCGAAAATTACCTGGATCAGCAGCGACTCGGCCCAATTCCAGCTCGGGCGCGCAGCGCCGCGCATCGACGCAGGCGGGCGGGCCAGCATCCAGCTGTAGGCGGCCCACGAAAACACCGCGAGCAGCATCAACAGATCACCGATGACCAGATTGATCTCGGCGAGCGCCGACAACTTGCCGCGCGACAGCACCAGCATCACACCAGCCAATGAAAACGCAGCGCCAGCGATTTCCCTGGCACCGGTGCGCACACCGTAAACCAGCCAGCCGATGGCGAGCATCCAGACCGGCGAGCTCGCGGCAATCAGCGTCGTATTGAGCGGCGTCGAGGTATGCAGGGCCATGTATTGCAAGGCGTTGTAGCTGCCCACCCCGGTCAAGCCGAGCAGGGCAAAATATTTCCAGCGCTCGCAGATCGGCCGTGTGTTGCGCAGCACGCGCCAGCCCAGCGGCAGCAGCAGCAAGCCGGCCATAGTCCAGCGCAGGGCGTTGAGCGCCAGTGGTGGCACATGGCCGACGAGCAATCGCCCGACCACCGCGTTGCCGGCCCACATCAGTGGCGGCAAAGCCAGCAGCATGGCCATCCCCGGCGTCAATCGTGTGCTCATCGGCCCGCTCTCAGGTGCGCTGCGGCATCGCCTGCCCGCAGTTCCAGCACTGCTGAAACGGGCCGTCTATGATTTCCTGACAGCCTGGACAGGCCCACAGCTGAGAGGGCGGATGTCGGAACGCCTCCAGCATCACGCCGGCGCGCTGCAGATCGTCATCGTCGTCAACCCACAGTTCTGGCAGGGACTGATCGGGTGGCAGTTCGCCTGCAATGCTGCTTGCAAAAACCCGCTGGACGGTGGTCGATACGCCAGCCTGGCACAACCAGTCGGCCCACAAGGTGGCCAGCGCAAGATTCGGGGCGATGATCAATCGACGCATTCGACTTTCAGTGAGAAGCTGCGGTTCGACACCGTTGCTTGATGATGTCGATGCGCACAGCAGGGAACGCTGGCACGATACAGGAGTTCCCACCTCACCATTTCCAGGAGATTCTCGATGTCAGTCAGTACGGCCACCGATCATTCACGCGTCATCGTCATCAAGCAATTCGGCGGGCCCGAAGTCATGGAGCTCGCCGAACGGCCGGTCGGCGAACCGGGGGCTGGCGAAATTCGCATCCGCCACCATGCCTGCGGTCTGAATTTCATCGACACCTATCAGCGCACCGGGTTGTATCCGTTGCCGCTGCCATTGTCGCTAGGCATGGAGGCCGCCGGGATTGTCGAGGCGGTCGGCGCGGGGGTGACGCATCTGCGTGTCGGGGATCGCGCCGCCTATGCCAGCCAGCCGCCGGGCGCCTACTGCGATCTGCGCGTGATGTCGGCCAAATGTGTTGTCAAACTGCCCGACAACATCTCGTTCGAAACCGGCGCAGCGATGATGCTGAAAGGTTTGACGGCTCAGTATCTGCTGAAGAAGACGCTGCCGGCCGCGGGCCTGAAGGCGGGCGATTTCGTGTTGTTCCATGCTGCCGCGGGTGGTGTCGGCCTGATCGCGTGTCAATGGGCGCGTGCGCTCGGCCTGCAGCTGATCGGCACCGCCGGCAGCGATGCCAAATGCCAGCTGGCGCTCGAGCATGGTGCCAGTCATGCGATCAACTACAACACGGAGGATTTTGTGGTGCGGGTCAAGGAGATCACCGGTGGCAAGGGGTTGAAGGTGGTCTACGACTCGGTCGGTGCCGAAACTTTTGTGCGCTCGCTGGATTGTCTGCAGCCGTTCGGTCTGGCCGCCAATTTCGGCAACGCCTCGGGCAAGGCGCCGGCGATCGAACTGGGCATGCTGGCCGCGAAGGGCTCGTTGTATGTGACGCGTCCCACCTTGTTCACCCACATCGCGACACGCGAAGCCACGCAAGCCATGGCGGACGATTTGTTCGAGGTGGTGAGCAGTGGCAAGGTGAAGATTCGGATCGATCAGAGGTTCCCGTTGACCGAAGTCGCGGAGGCGCACCGTGCGCTGGAGGCGCGCAAGACCACGGGGTGCACGATCCTGTTGCCTTGAGCAGTTTGAAGGGTTCTGAGCGGGCATCGGTTGGCGAGGGACGAGGGCGCCGGGTGACCGGCTGACTCCGTGTCCTCTGCCGCC
>JBDTQC010000188.1:0-6656 GCA_039932405.1 Ideonella sp. | reverse complement strand
CCAGCGCAAGATGCTGCAGCCCGTCGTCGCTGATGATGATCGCCGTCTGCGGATGGCGATCCAGCAGGGCCCGCGCAGCCGCAACGCGGTCGCGCCCGACGCACACCGGCATGCCAGTCCGAAGGTGCAGCAGCAGCGGTTCGTCGCCGGCCAGCGCCGCCGGCGTTGCGGCAGTGACGAGCAGCGGTGCACTGGCTGCGCCTGCGTAGCCGCGCGAAACAATGCCCGGGCAGTGACCCTGTGCCTGCAGCAGAGCGGCCATCGCCATCACGACCGGCGTCTTGCCCGCACCGCCGACGATCAGATTGCCAACCACCACCACCGGCACCGGCAGCCGCTGGCTGCGCAGCAAACCAAGGCGATACATGAGCCGGCGCGTACCGACCAGACACCGCATGAGCTGGGACAGTGGCCACAGCAGGCGTGCCAGCGCATTGCGCCCGCTCCAGGCCTGCTGCAGCCGGTTTGCCCAATGCCCGGCCGGCCCACCAGCCGGCGCCGGCTGCTCAGCGGCCCGTGCCACCGGTCGACGACTGGGTGGCGAACGTCAACCGCTGCAGATTGGCACGCCGTGCCGCATCCATCACGTTGATTACCGACTGGTGCGCCGCGGATGCATCGGCCGACACGATGACGATGCTGTTCGGTGCCTTCTCGGAGGCTGCGATCAGTGCTGCCGTCAACTGTTCAACCGCGCGCCCTTGCAAGGGCTTGCGGTTGACCGAATACAGGCCGTCCGACGTGACCGAAACCAGGATTTCGTTGGGTCGATCGACCGGTTTGTCTGCATCGGCCACCGGCAGGCTGATCTGCAACTCCGAGTAGCGCGAATAGGTTGTCGTCAGCATCAGGAAGATCAGCACGACCAACAACACGTCGATGAACGGGATCAGATTGATCTCGGGTTCATCGCGCCGGCCGCGGCGGAAATTGAGCGCCATGGCTTGGGTCAGGCCACTTGACGCGCCAGCGCTGCTGTGTTGGCCACCGGATGCGGCCCGGCGTGGACAAAGCGCAGCAGATGCGGCAGCAGCCGATCGGCTGCTTGCTCCATGTCGATCGTGAAAGCGTCGACTTGACCGCGAAAATAGCGATAGAACATCAGTGCCGGAATGGCAATGATGAGCCCGAAAGCGGTGTTGTAAAGAGCGATCGAGATGCCATGCGCCAGCAGCGCCGGATTGTTGCCACCGGTCGGCGCCTGCGACCCGAAGATCTCGATCATGCCGATCACCGTTCCCAGCAAGCCGAGCAGCGGCGCAGACGACGCGATGGTGCCCAGGCTGTTCAGGTAGCGCTCCAGACGATGCACCGCTGCGCGGCCCGCCGACTCGAACACCTTGCGCAGCGAATCCTCGCTGATGCGCTGATCCAGACTGACCGCGCGCAAGCCGCTGGCCAGCACCGCGCCGAGTACCGAACTCTGCGCCAGCTTGCCGATCACCTCGGCCGATGGCAGTTGCGCCTGTGTGACGCTCAAGACTTCGTCGAGCAGGCGTGGCGGAGCAACCCGGGTGACGCGCAAGCTGATCAGGCGTTCCCCGATCAGCGCCAGCGCTGCCACCGAACACAGAATCAGCGGCCAGATCGGCCATCCTGCGGCTTGTATGATCGAAATCAATTCGGATCCCTGGGGAGTTGCTTTGAAAGTGGCCCACCCTGCCGCGTTGATCTGCAGCCGGCTGTCGACGCCTGCGGGTGATTATCACTGAGGGGCGCAGCGCCCCAGGGCCCTGCAGCGCCGATCCATCGGGCTTGCGTGGGTGCAGCGCTTGGCGCGAGGTCGCAGTCATCCCCTGAAAATGTGGATAACTTTGTGGGTAAGCCTCGTTCGGCGCGGCGGAAGCCGCCATATATCTTGCAGCGGCTCAAATTGCCACAATTTTGATCAGAGAGAATGCCTTGCGAATCAAGCACTTGCGGATTTGTAAACGATTTGTGAACGGCCCGGATGCCCGCAACGCCTTGACTGGCGCGGCTGTGGAGTTCTCGGGCCGCGCCAGCGCTGGATTTCCCCGTGATTGAGGCGGCAAACGTCGCCGCGGTCGCCCCTCGGCAGGTCTGGACGGTGGCTGCGCTGGTTCATGCGGTGGCCGATGCGCTGGCCGCGCGCTTTGGCGCCTGCACAGTGCGCGGCGAAATTTCCGGTTGGTCGCGGGCAGCCAGCGGCCACTGCTATTTCAGCCTGAAAGACGCTGACGGCGACGACGGCTTGCTGCGCTGTGCGATGTTCCGCCGCGCCGCGGGGTTGCTCGATTTCAGTCCGCGCAACGGCCAATTGGTGACGATGCGCGGGCGGCTGGCGGTCTACGAACCTCGCGGCGAACTCCAGTTCGTCGTCGAGGCGCTGCAGCCGGCCGGTGAGGGCGCCCTGTTCGAGCAATTTCTGAAGCTGAAGGCACGGCTCGAGGCGGAGGGTCTGTTCGACGCGTCGCGCAAGCGACCGCTGCCCGCTTTTCCGCGCCGCGTCGGCGTGATCAGCTCGCTCGGCGCGGCTGCCTTGCACGATGTGGTGATTTCCTTGAAGCGTCGGGCACCGCATGTCGAGGTGATCGTCTACCCGAGTCTGGTGCAGGGCGCGGAGGCCCCGGAAGCCCTGGTGGCGGCGCTCGACGTGGCAGGGCGGCGTGCCGAGGTCGACCTGCTGCTGCTGTGCCGCGGCGGCGGCTCGCTCGAAGACCTGTGGGCTTTCAACGATGAGCGGGTGGTACGGGCGGTGGCGGCCAGCCGCTTGCCGGTGATTTGTGGCGTGGGCCACGAAACCGATGTCAGCCTGTGCGACTTTGCAGCCGACCTGCGGGCACCGACACCGACCGCTGCGGCTGAATTGGCGGTGCCCGCCGCCGCAGATTGCCTGCTGGCGCTCGATGGGCTCGCCGGCCGCCTTGCGCGTCAGGTCCGGCGGCAACTCGATGGCCATGCGCAGCGGCTCGATCGCGCGGCGCTGCGGCTGAGTCGGCCATCCGAGCTGCTGCACCGCGAACAACGCGGCCTCGACCAGCTGGCAAGTCGCCTGCACACCGCCGGTTTGCGTCGCATCCAGGCGCAACACCAGTTGCTGCCACGTCTGCAGGAGCGGCTTGGCCGCGCGTTGTCAGACCATTGCTCAGCCCAGGATCTGCGTTTGAGTCGGCTGGCGGCCAAGTTGTCGGCACTCGACCCGGCGCGGGTGCTCAAACGCGGCTATGTCTGGCTCAGCGACGGCACAGGCCGCGCCGCCACCACGATCGCCTCGCTGCATGTCGGTGATACGCTGGACGCGGTTTTCGCCGATGGCACGGCCAGCGTGCAGGTCACGGCAATCAAGTCGGGCGCGCCGCCGCCGCGCTGATCTCCGCGATCCGGCGATGGTCGCGCCAAGCTGCCTACAATGGATTGAACGGGCCGCCCTGAACGTCCCGCGCGCTGGCACCCCGCTTGCCAGCCTGAATACCCTTCGCAACCGACCGAAAAGGATGACCATGGAACATACCCTGCCACCACTGCCCTACGCACACGATGCCCTGGCGCCTCATCTGAGCAAGGAAACCCTCGAATACCACCACGACAAGCACCACAACGCCTACGTCGTGAACCTGAACAACCTGCAAAAAGGCACCGAGTTCGAGAACATGGATCTTGAATCCATCGTCAAGAAGTCGAGTGGTGGCATCTACAACAATGCCGCGCAAGTCTGGAACCACACGTTTTTCTGGAACTGCATGAAGCCGTCGGGCGGCGGCGAGCCAAAAGGTGCGCTGGCTGACGCAATCAAGGCCAAATTCGGAGACCACGCGAAATTCAAGGAAGCCTTCACCAAGAGTGCAGTCGGCAACTTCGGATCGGGCTGGACCTGGCTCGTCAAAAAGGCTGACGGCAGCGTCGACATCGTCAACATGGGCGCAGCCGGCACACCGCTGACCACTGGCGACAAGGCGCTGCTGACGATCGACGTCTGGGAGCATGCCTATTACATCGACTACCGCAATCAGCGTCCGAAGTGGGTCGAGACGTTCCTGACTTCGCTCGCGAACTGGGAGTTTGCCGAGAAGAATTTCGCCTGAATCAGTGGTGGCGGGTCGCGTCGATGACGCCTCGCGCCGCCTGCAGGTGCAAACCAGGCCGGCGCTCGCCGGCCTTTTCGTCGGGCTTGAACTCGCGAACTGCTGACGGGTGATCAGCCGCAATCAATCATTGGCGCCTGCTCAATGGCGATTGAAGGGCGCTCCACTGAGCTTGCTGCCCGCCTTGATGCCACGCTTGGCAAACCAGCCCTGTTGCATTTCCAGCACGAATCGAACCGGCTTCGTCGAGCAGTGCCCATCGAGCGTGAGCGGCTTCATGTCTTCGATGTTGCTGATCGTGCCATCGTCCAGCACAAATGCCGCCGACAGCGGCAGCAGCGTATTGCGCATCCAGAAACACTGCTCGGCCGGCGCCTCGAAGACGAACAGCATGCCGTCGTTTGCTGCCATCTCCTTGCGAAACATCAGCCCGGTGCTGCGCTCGGCCGTCGAGCGGGCTACCATCGCCTTGATGTTGTGTATGCCCGCACTCAGTTGCAGCGTCGGCAGGTCCTGCGCGACCTCGGCTTGCGCGAATGCCGCGTTGGCTGAGGCCCAAGCCAGCACAAACATCAGGAAGTGACGCAGCCGACCGGCTGATCTGATTGCAGATGAGTTGATCTTTGTCATGAGGCGCTTACCCGGTGGGGCTTAGATTATGGGTGGGCAGCTCCCGGTTCGTGCGAGCTTTGCGTTCGACCCTCTTGCATCACGATGATTTCGACTTTCCCAGCCTCCGCCGAACCAATCGCCGACGCGCGGCCTGCCGACCAGCTGCTGCGCGACCCGGCCCGCGATGTCGTCGACGACGAGGAAGAAGTCGATCGTTTCACGCGCTGGCTGAGTCAGCCTGACGGGAGCCGGCTCGGCCGCTCACAGTTCCAGATTTCGGGCATGTTCTGTGTGGCCTGTGCCCGCACCATCGAGGCAGCGTTGAAAGCTTGCCCTGGCGTCGTCGACGCGCGCGTGAATGGGTCCAGCGCGCGTGCCGAGATCGACTGGCTTGCCGAACAGACACGTCCGTCGGCGCTGGTCGCCGCGGTTCGGGAGATCGGCTACGACGCTGCGCCCGATCTGGCGACGCCGGCCCGGTTGCTGCGCCAGCGCGCGGCTCGCCAGGGCTGGTGGCGGCTGTTCGTGGCCGCCTTCTGCATGATGCAGGTGATGATGTATGCGACGCCTATCTATATCGCCGCGCCGGGCGAGATGCCGGCCGACCAGCTGCGGCTGCTGCAGTGGGCCGGTTGGCTGCTGACCTTGCCGGTGCTGCTTTTTTCAGCCGGGCCGCTGTACCGTGGTGCCTGGCAATCGCTGCGGCAACGCCGCATCACGATGGACATTCCGGTCGTGCTCGGGATTTCGATCGCGTTTGTCGTCAGCAGCGGGGCCACCTTCGATCCGGGCGGCATCTTCGGTCACGAGGTCTGGTTCGATTCGGTGACGATGTTCGTCTTTCTGCTGCTGGGCGCACGCAGCCTCGAGTTGACGGCGCGTCACCGGGCGGCCGCAACACTGGAGTCGGCGATGGCGACTCTGCCCGATCGCGTCGAGCGGCTGCTCGACAACGGATCCAGCGAGATGGTCGGGGTGCGACGATTGCGCGCTGGAGATCGCGTCCGGGTCGCGGTCGGACAGGCCTTCCCGGCTGACGGTCAGTTGATACAGGGCCGCACGCTTGCCGATGAGTCCTTGCTCAGCGGTGAATCGACCGCAGTGCTCAAAGGCGAGCGCGATGCGGTGATCGCCGGCAGCATCAATTTGCGCTCGAGCGTGGTGATGCGGGTCGAGCGGATCGGCGATGACACTCGCTATGCGGCGATCGTCGCGCTGATGCAGCAGGCGGCGAACGAGCGGCCGCCTTCAGTGCGCAGCGTCGATCGCCTGGCGGCGCCGTTCCTGTGGGTGGTGCTGCTGCTGGCCGCCGCGGCGGCCATCGCCTGGTCGTTCATCGACCCGGCGCGCGTGGTCGTGGTGGCGGTGGCGGTGCTGATCGTCACCTGTCCGTGCGCACTTTCGCTGGCAACGCCTTCGGCGCTGCTGGCGGGTGGCAGTGCCCTGGCTCGCCTCGGACTGTTGCCGCGCAGTCTGGGTTTCATCGAGACATTGGCCGATGTCGATACCGTCATCTTCGACAAGACCGGCACCTTGACCGACGACAGCCTGAGCGTTCGGCGCACGACGCGCCTGGAGGCGCCGGCGGAATACGACGTCGCGACGCTGATCGGACTGGCCGCCGGGCTGGCGCGCGGGTCGACCCACCCCGCGGCAAAGGCGGTGGCCGGCACAGCGAAGGTGACCGACGCAGCGTCATCGGCGTGGCGCGAGATCGAGGAAATCGCTGGCGACGGCCTGCAGGCGCGCGACTCGACCGGCCGGCTGTTCAGGCTCGGCCGCAGGGCCTGGGTGGCGGCCAGCGCGACGGATCACACGACGAACGTCGACATCGATGGTCTCGGGGCTGCCGACGTGTGTTTCGGACCGGTCGGCCAGCCGTGGCTGGGGTTCGACTTGAGCGAATCGCTGCGGCCCGATGCGCTGACTGCCGTCCGACAACTGAGGGCCCAGGGCTTGCAACTGATGATTGCCTCGGGCGACCACCCGTCGAAAGTCGAT
>JBDTQC010000187.1:0-6675 GCA_039932405.1 Ideonella sp. | reverse complement strand
TGGTCGCACATGCTGCCGTCGCTGGCGATGATCGGGGCCGGCATTGCGCTGGTCAACAACGCCGAGCTGCAGCGCATCAGTGGCGATCCGGCGGTCGACACCTCGACGTATCTGCTCGGTGCCGTGCTGGCGGTCGGCGCAGTCGGCTGCTGGACCTGGTATCCGATCCGCAATGCCGAATGGTTGCGTGCCCATGCCGAGCGCAGCCCGCGCAGCTGGGCCACGGCACAGGGTCTGGCCAGCTTGCCGCTGGCGTTGATCGGCTACGCCGGGGTGTGGATCTGGGCGTCGGCGAGTGGTGCCGATTTCCAGCTGCCGTTCGGCCCGCGCGCCGCGCAGTTCGTCATGTTGATGTTCACCATCGGGCTGGTGTCGTCGTGGCTGGGCACCCTGTGCTGGAACGAGGCCAGCCAGCGCCTGCCACCCTCGTTGGCAGGCCAATTGATCGTCTTCGAGACCCTGGCGGCGCTGGCATATGCCTTTGCCTTGCGCGCCGAACGGCCAGGGCTGCGCACGCTGGCCGGCATCGTGCTGCTGATCGCCGGTGTTGCCTGGGCACTGCGCTCGCGGCCCGATCCCGCTGTAATCGCCCACGGCCCCGCTTGAGGCCGGCCGTCTGGCAATCCCGACTCAGCCGAATCGCGCGGCGCGGATCGGTGGCAGGTTCAGCACCAAAGCCGCGGGTTCACCAGAAAGACTTCGTCGAGCACTGCGCGCAACGTGACCCGTTGCTCTGAACCTCCGGCACGACGAGAAATCGGCGCAACGGAGGCGTGCGAAATCAGCGCCGTCACCGACGGACGGCTTTAGTCGTGACCCAGCTGAGTGGCCAGATCGACCAGGCTGGCTGCGCTGTATTCGACCGGCACCGTGGCCGCCGCCTCGCCACGCCCAGGTCCGTGCTCGTCAGGCCTGGCGATGAACGCGGTGCGCAAACCACACGCCGCTGCGGCCTTGAGATCCGACGAGTGGGCGGCCACCATCATCACCTGCTCGGGCGGGCAATCGAATGCCGCGCACGCATGCAGGTAGACGGCCGGCTTCGGTTTGTAGTCGCGGGCCAGCTCGGCGCCCAGAATCGCGTCCCACACCAAGCCATTGCGGCGCGCCAGATCGACCATCAAGGCAATGTTGCCGTTCGAGCAAGGCGCCAGCCGATACCGGGTGCGCAACCTCGCCAATCCGGGTGGCACGTCCGGCCATGCGTCGAGGCGATGCCAGGCCTGATTGAGTTGCACCCGGGTCGTCTCGTCGACTTGATCGAGCTCGAACTGCTTCAGCACCACGTCGAGGTTGCGTCGGTGCAGCACGTCCAGTTTGCTGAACGGCAGGATGCCGCTGCGAACTTCCTCCATCGCCGGCTGGTACTGAGCGCGCCACGCATCGGCGAATCCGGCCCAATCGATTTCGATTCCGAGCGGTGCCAGGCTGGCCTGGGTTTCACGTGCTATCGAGGTTCGCCAATCGACCAGCGTACCGAAAACATCGAAGATCAGCGCTTGAATTGGAGCCATCACATGCGGTCGCGGTCTAGAAAATCGGGTTGTCTTTCGAATGGCAACTGTAGCGCCTCACTGACGTTTGAGTCGGCCTTGATCTGCGGCCACTTGTTGAGCGCAGAACCGGTCTCAGCGCGACGCCGCGCTTGCCGCCTGGTCGCTGGTCTTGGGAGCGGAATGATCGTTGGCCTGGCCACCAACCGGCATCGCAGCAGATTCAGTCGCCTTCGACATCGGCGAATTGTCCATCGTGGCAGTCGGCGGTGCTTGTGTCTTGCCGTCCGGTGAATTCAGCGCAGCCGTAGCCGATGGCAGCGACTTGTCAGCCACCGGTGGCGCCGGAACGGCCGTGGTCGTTTCGGTTTTCGGCAGATCCGGGTTCGAAGGGCGCCGGTCGCACCCGGCAACAACAACCGCCGCTACGAGCAAACCGCCAATCAGTGTGTGCTTGATCATGTCGTCGTCTCCAGAATGAGGGCGGTCCTGGCGTTGTCGGGAAATCGACATCAATCGCAGCGCCACCAGCGTGATGACGATAGTGGCAGCAACCCGCCGCCGCCAATCGGACGGCGCCGCGCACGCTTGCCCGGTCACGTCCTACGGCGGACTGTCAGATCACCGGGGTTGAAGCAGTACATCTCACGACGGCGGCCTGCCAAGCTTCCAATATAGAAAACTCGCCGCCATGCCAAAGGCGAGATGCCCGACAAAGGTCGCCCAGCCGCGCAGGTCGGTGACCCACGGAAATACCTGCGACAGCAGGTGAAAGTTCACCAGGTAGATCAGGGCGCCGAAGGCCGCACCGATCGCCTGCATGACACCAGGGCTTTGCTCCCAATTGAAGCCCGAGATCAGCATGCCGACGGCGATGCCGGAAAAGACACCCAGTGCATAGTGGACCAGCAACGCTGCCACCACCACGGCCAGGCTGAAGCCCGCGGTCTCGAGCACGCCGCGACCCATCACCAATGCAGCCACCTTCCGCAACGTTTCCCAAGGTCCCGCATCGCCCAGCGAAGCCGACCAGGCCAGCTCGAGCACCATCAACAGCGCACTGGCTGCGAACCCCGCTGCCACCGCGGCTTTCCAGTCAGGCGCCCGCCAGACCCAGGCGTGGCGCTGCATCTGCAATTCCATTTGAACCTCCGTGTGATCAGGTCAAGCGATCACGTCGAGCGGATTCGACGCGTCTGGATAGCGAATCAGGGGAACGCCGGCATGTCGGGCTCGACGCCTTGCGGGCTTGCCTCCGGATGGGCCGTTCGCAACAACTGCTCGATCTGCGCCACGCGAGAGCGCGGCACGTCGACCATCAGCAGGATCTGCCCCTGCTCGATCGCGGCGTGGAATCGTTTCAGGCGAACGCTTGGCGTCGATACCCCGATCATGCTGGAGGCCCAGGCACCGAAACCGGCGCCGACGATTGCGAGCAGGGCCGCGATCCCCCATTGCGGAGAATCGCCGACGATCGGAAACACGACTGCAGCCAGCGCGCCGACCAGCGCACCGGTGGCCCCGCCAATCGTCAGCCCATATTGAGCCGAGCGGATGACATCGGTGGTCTGCAGGATGTTGGCTTCGTGCAGCTGACTCATGTCAGTGCCTTCGCGCGCCAGAAAATGGATGTTGCCGACGTTGATCCACGCCATCAGCAAATCATTCATGGTGCTGCGGGCGCTGTCCAGATCGGGCAGCAGCGAATAGATGCGCTTGCTCATGACCGCTTCTCCACTTCATCACCGACGACTCGGCGCCAACGTGAACCTGCCGAGAACTTATACACCTGCATCTGAAGCTAGGCAATCGCTCGACGACTGCCCACATCGGCCCAAGGGACCGCCCCCGTTTGCACGGTTCCTGGGTGCCGCCTGGTTTGGCAATCGGCGTCGGCAGATCACGGGCTGACTTCATCGCGCAGTCGATTGCCTGGCGAATTGCCCGTGCGCAGAAAACCGAAGCAAAATGCCGCAGCGCGAAAAGTCCAGGTCGGGCTGCGTTTGCAGCCAGCGCTCGACCACTGGATGTGCACCCACCTCCGCAAAGCCACGCAAACCTGAAAAAGATCTGGAACCGAATCACGGATGGATTTCGTCAATCTTCCCCTGTTCGCCGCGGCGACACTGGTTTTTGCCAGCGTGCTGACCGGACTGTTCTCGACCCGCATCGGCTTCTCGTTCCTGCTGGTTTTCCTGTTCGCCGGCATCGTGGCCGGCGAGGACGGCCTTGGCGGCTATCGGTTCGACGACTTTCGGCTGTCGTTCTGGGTCGGCAACCTCGCACTCGCGGTGATCCTGCTCGACGGCGGCTTGCACACCGCCTTTGCCACCTTTCGCACCGGCTTGAAGCCGGCCGCTGTACTGGCCAGCGCAGGGGTGTTGATCAGCACGGCCATCACCGCCCTGGCTGGAATGTTGTTTGCTGGCCTCGACCTCTGGACCGCCCTGCTGCTCGGTGCGGTGGTCGGATCAACCGACGCTGCGGCAGTGTTCGCATTGCTGACGCGCTCGGGCGTCACGCTGAACGAGCGCGTGTCGGCCACCCTCGAGATCGAGTCCGGCGTCAATGATCCGACCGCCGTGTTCCTGACCCTGGCCTGCATCTCGGTCATCGCTGGCGGTGCGGCGCAACCTTCGGCCATCGCGGCAACATTGCTCTACAGCTTTGCCCAGCAATTCGGCTGGGGCTTGCTGGCCGGCGCGGTCAGCGGGTTCGCGATGGCCTGGCTGCTCAGACGGATTGCCGCGCGTGATGCCGACAGCGGCGTGCTGGCGTTGTTGATCGGTGCTGCCGGCTTGTCGATCTTCGCGGCCGCCGGCCTTGGCGGCGGCTCCGGATTTCTCGCGGTCTATCTGTTCGGCCTGATCGTCGCCAACCGCGCCGCCAGCGCAGTGGCCCCGACCTTGGCGGCGATGGACGGCTATGCCTGGCTGGCGCAAGCCGGCATGTTCCTGTTGCTCGGGCTGCTGGTCACGCCGTCGACGATGGTGCAATCGCTGGGCCCGGGCCTGGCCGTGGCGGCCACACTGATCTTCGTCGCCCGCCCGATTGCGGTCTGGCTGTGTCTGCTGCCCTTCCGCTTCACGGCGCGTGAAACCTGGTTCATTTCATGGGTCGGCCTGCGCGGCGCGGTGCCGATCGTGCTGGCGCTGTTTCCGCTGATGGCCGGCACACCGCAGGCCGGCGTGCTGTTCAATATCGCGTTCATGGTGGTACTGGCCTCGTTGCTGATCCAGGGCAGCACGATCGGGCTGGTGGCCCGCAAGCTCAAAGTGGCGTTGCCCGACGCCGCCGACGAGCAGGAGGTGCGCGCGGTGTTCCGCGACTTCGCGCTCGTTCCATCGGCATCGGTCGGTTCGGTCTGCGAGTTCTACGGGCTGCCCGCCCCCGATCAGGTCGACACCAGCCTGAGCCGCTGGATGGCCGCAGAATTGCGGCGGCCTCCGGTGGCTGGCGACACCGTACCGCTTGGTTCAGCCACCCTGGTGGTGCGCGAAGTCGACGACGGCCGCATCTGCGGCATCGGTATCGGTCTCGGCGAATGAGCCGGAATGAGCAGGCGGCCATCAACAAGGCCGTGCATTCTCGACTTGCAGACAGGCCGGTACATTTGCCGGATGAGCACCGGAGACCATCCATGAACACCCCACTGATCACAAACCTCAAGGTCATCCCGGTGGCCGGCCGCGACAGCATGCTGATGAACCTGAGCGGCGCGCACGGGCCGTTCTTCACGCGCAACCTGGTCATCCTGACCGACAGCGCCGGCCATACCGGTGTCGGCGAGGTGCCGGGCGGCGAGAAAATCCGTCAGACGCTGGAGGATGCCCGCGAGCTGTTGATCGGCCAGCCGATCGGGCGTCATCTGCACATCCTGCAGCAGGCGCGTGACAAATTCGCCGACCGCGATAGCGGCGGGCGCGGCCAGCAGACCTTCGATCTGCGGATCGCGATCCATGCGGTCACCGCGCTCGAGTCTGCGCTGCTCGACTTGCTCGGCCAGCACCTCGAAGTACCGGTGGCCGCGCTGCTCGGCGAAGGCCAACAGCGCGACAAGGTCGAGATGCTCGGCTACCTGTTTTTCATCGGGGATCGCGGCAAGACCGCTCTTCCCTACGTCACTGATCCGGGTGGTGCCGACGACTGGACGCGGCTGCGTCACGAGGTGGCGATGACGCCCGAATCCGTCGTCCGCCTCGCCGAGGCCGCCTACGAACGCTACGGCTTCAATGATTTCAAACTGAAGGGTGGCGTGTTGCGTGGCGAGGACGAAGTGGCCGCGGTCACCGCCATCCACGAACGCTTCCCGCAGGCGCGGGTCACACTCGACCCGAACGGCGGCTGGCTGCTGAAGGACGCGATCCGCTTGATGCGCGATGCGCGAGACGTGGTGGCCTATGCCGAAGACCCTTGCGGCGCCGAAGACGGCTTCTCGGGCCGCGAGGTGATGGCGGAATTTCGCCGCGCGACCGGCCTGCCGACGGCCACCAACATGATCGCTACCGATTGGCGACAACTCAGCCATGCCTTGTCGCTTCAGAGTGTGGACATCCCACTCGCCGACCCGCATTTCTGGACCATGGCCGGCTCGGTGCGGGTGGCCCAGACCTGCCGCGACTGGGGCCTGACCTGGGGTTCGCACTCGAACAACCACTTCGACATCTCGCTTGCGATGTTCACGCATGTCGGCGCGGCTGCGCCGGGCAAGGTCACCGCGATCGATACCCACTGGATCTGGCAGGACGGCCAACGATTGACGAAGGAGCCGCTGCAGATCAACGGTGGCTTCGTCGAGGTGCCCAAGAAACCTGGCCTCGGCATCGAACTCGACATGGCCGAGGTCGACAAGGCGCACCAGCTCTACAAGCAACACGGCCTCGGCTCGCGCGACGACGCAACGTCGATGCAATACCTGATTCCGAACTGGAAGTTCGACCCGAAGCGGCCTTGCATGGTGAGGTGATCCGGCTGCGTCGCAACTTGGGCGTGGGACGCAGGCTAGGCGCAACACTGCCCATTGCGGTTGTTCGGTTCGGATCCCGGTCATGCGTCGGGTGGAGCGGGAGCGCTGCGGCGGGGTGCCCTGTTCCGTTCATGTCCCCCGGGGCCGAATCACACCGAGTGCTCGATCCACGCTCGAACGTCCCCTCCTCCTTTACTTCACTTCACAGGGTACCCC
>JBDTQC010000186.1:0-6688 GCA_039932405.1 Ideonella sp. | reverse complement strand
TGCTGCTCATGAAGTCGAAGCTCGACAACACTTCGTAGAACTCGATCGCACGCGCCTCGCGATCGATCTCTCCCAGCGACAGCCCCATTGCCACACGCATGTAGAAGGCCTGCGGCAGTTCGATCCGGGCTTCGGAGATGTGCAGAAAGTACCGGTCGTAGAGCGTCTGCAGCCCGAGGTAGTCGAACTGCATGTCCCGCTGCGGCTTCAGTGCGGCACCCAGCCTGGTCAGGTCGAACTGCAGCAGCTTCTCGTCTAGCAGTTCAGCCTGCACGCCCTTCTTGATGAAACCCGGAAAATATTCGGCATAACGCGTGACCATCTCCGACTGCAGCGCCTCGTCGCCGAGGATTTCCTTGCGGATGGTGTGCAGCAGCAGCCGGGCAGTGGCGCGGTTGTAGCCCGGATCTTTCTCGATCAGCGTGCGCGCGGCCAGGATCGCCGCCTTGTGCACCTCGTCGATCGGCACGCCGTCGTACAGGTTGCGCTTGGTCTCCTGCAGGATCGGTTCAGGCTTGACGTCGGCCCCAAGGTCCTCGCAGGCCGAGGCCACCAGGCTTTGCAGGCGCGACCAGTCGAGCGGCATGCGTTGCCCGCGGTCGGTGACATGCAGCACCGGTTCGCTTGGCACGACATCCTGTCCCTGACGTGCGCGTTCCTGGGTTCTGCGCTCACGGTACAACACGTAGGCACGCGCCACCTCATGATGTCCGCCGCGCATCAGTCCCAGTTCGACATGGTCCTGTACATCCTCGATGTGGAAGGTGCCACCGCCCGGACGCGAGCGCAGCAGCGCACGCACCACCGATTCGGTCAGGCCGTCGACCGTCTCGCGCACGCTGGCAGACGCCGCGCCTTGCGTACCATGAACCGCGAGAAAGGCCTTCATCAGCGCCACGGCGATCTTGTGCGGCTCGAACGACACCACCGCGCCATTGCGCCGAATGATCTGGTAGCCCTGGTAGGCCGATGCGGCCTGTCCAGACTGCGAAGAAGTCGCGCGGTTTGTCGGGGCGGCCTTGCCGCTTTCGTTCGGTGTGATGATTTGCATGTCTTGTGCGCCTGTGATCAGGGGTTCGGGATGGGTGGATGGATCCGGCCAGACAAAAGCGGAGTTCGCTGAAAACGCTGCGCCGCGGACCGGTCAGGCACGGTGTCGTGTCGCTTGCCGACCGCGTTGGCGCGCCAGCTCAGGCGCACGATTCGCGCACACTGCGGGCTGCATCTGCAGATTGCCGCTGGCTTGCCCTGTGCGGCACGTCATCGCACTAGGCGGACGACGTGATAGGGCATGGATCAGGGCCCGGTCGGGGCTGTTCATGGCTGGCTGCGGAGAAGTCAAGGATACCACGCACACACTATATCTAGGGTCTGCGGTGCCGACAAGCACTACCGCTAGCGTTTTCGAATCGATTGTCGGATCGCGCCAACTGTCAGAAAACAGCGCGAAAAGCCGTTGCGTCGACGCGCGCCGCGCATCTTTTCAAGCCATGACTGGATCGACTGGCAAAGCGGCCCATGCAGGCTTGCTTTGCCGAAGAAAGTGCGCTGAAAGCCTTTCATTTCGGGGGCTCAGGGGCCGCCAGCCAGAGGCTGCTGACGCGAGCCGAGGTCGCTCGCGCAGTCGGCCACTTCGGGAAAGTCCCCAGTCGAATTCAGCCGGCGATCCAGGGCGCGAATCGACTGCGCGGCCAACCGAGACCGCGCGCCAGCCGGGACCAGTCGAATCCTGAACCCGGGTCGCACTTGCGTCCGGGTGCCACGTGCTCGTGCCCCGCCACTTCGCGCAGCGGATAGCGTCGGGCCAGCGTGCGTATCAACGAAGCGACGGCAGGATATTGAGCAGGCGCAAACAGCCTACCCTCCAGGCCCTCGAGCTCGATGCCGATCGAATAGTCGTTGCAGTTGTCGACGCCGCGCCAACACGAGCGACCCGCATGCCAGGCCCGCCGCTGACAGTCAACGAACTGCTGCACCCGCCCGTTGCGGCGGATCAGGAAATGCGCCGATACCTCGACACCTGCAAGGCTTGCGAAATAAGGATGTTGATCGATTGCCAGACGGTTGGTAAACAGGCGCTCGATCGCATCGCCGCCGTAGATCCCCGGTGGCAGGCTGATCGAATGCAACACCACCAGCCTGGGGACGGTACCGTGCGGGCGATCGCCGTGGTTGGTTGATGGCACGGCGTGAGCCTTCAGCAACCAGCCATCGTCCCAACTCGCGCGCCGCATCGATTGTCCTGCCCGCACGGCCGGTTCAGGTACTGGCGTCCGCGCTGCCGTCCGGCGTCGCATCACCATTGGCGTCGTTGCCGACCACGATGTGCAAGCGCGCCATCCGATACCGCATCTGGCGCAAAGACAGGCCCAGGCTGGTGCCGGCTGCCGTCCGGTTGAAGCGGGATTGCTCCAGGGCGCGCAGCAGAATGTCGCGTTCGACGCCATCCAGATAAGCCTCCAGGCTGCTCGGCAGCGGTGCCGCGGGCAGCGGCGTGGCTGCCCTCGAGTCGACCGTGGCAACGGATGCCGGATCAGGCGTAGCCACCGCCTGCTCAGCGGATTCGCAATCCGGCAATCCCAGTGCGTCGGCATCAATATCGGTGTCGTCACACAGGGCGACGACCCGATGCAGCAGGTTTTCCAACTCGCGCACGTTACCCGGGAATCCATACGCTTTCAGCTTGTCGATGGCAGGCCCGGTGAGTCGCGGCGCCGGGCTGACACCGGCGTCGCGGGAGATGCGCTGCAGGATCTGAGTGGCGATTTCGGCGACATCACCGATGCGTTCGCGCAATGGAGGAACCCGAATCTGAATCACGTTCAACCGATAGAAGAGGTCTTGCCGGAAACGTCCCGACTGCACTTCGGCCGTCAGATCCTTGTGGGTGGCGCTGAGCAGGCGCACATCGACCTGCTGCTCGGCAACGGCACCGACCGGCCGCACGGCGCGCTCCTGCACGGCGCGCAGCAGTTTGCTTTGCATGGCCAGCGGCAGATCGCCGATTTCGTCCAGGAACAGCGTGCCCCCGCTGGCGGCCTGAAAGAATCCGGCGCGATCTTCGGCGGCGCCAGTGAAAGCCCCTTTGCGATAGCCGAAAAATTCTGCCTCCAGCAATTGCTCGGGGATCGCGCCGCAGTTGACCGCAACAAAGGGTTGTGCGTTGCGTGCACTGACATCGTGAATCGCGCGGGCCACCAGCTCCTTGCCAGTGCCCGACTCGCCATTGACCAGCACCGGCGCCATGCTGCGAGCCACCTTGTGCACCAAAGCCCTGACCTCCTGCATGGCAGCAGACGATCCCGCCATGCGTGCCAGCGCCCCGGAGGCGCCAGCCACCGCCAGCCGGGACGGCCGCGATGTTGCGGTTGGCAGCGTCGCCGGACCAGCGGACGGCAGTGCCGGGCTCGCCGATGGGCCGAGCGAAGCGAGCGCACCAACCGGACGAGGTCGGCCCAGCGCCGAGGCCACCGCGAGGCGAAACTGCTTCAGATCGACCGGTTTGGTCAGGTAGTCGTAGGCGCCGGCCTTCAGGGCTTCGACGGCGTTTTCAGCCGAGCCGTAGGCCGTGATCACCAACGCCTTTTCATGGCGACCCGCTTCTTCGAGAAAGCGCAGGATTTCGAGTCCGGTGCCGTCCGGCAGCCGCATGTCGGTGATCACCGCGTGGTAGTTCTGCTCGGCCAGATGAGCAAGCGCAGCCGCAACCGTACCCGCGGTATCGATCTCGTAGCCCTCGCGTGCCAGCGTCAGCTCGTACAGGGTGCGCAGGTCAGGCTCATCGTCGACGACCAGCAGACGGTAGCTGGCGGCGGCATTCGAGCGGGACCGGTTCTGTTCACTCAAGGCGTGGTTCTCGATAGCGACGGCATGCAAGGCGCGACATCAATCAACGCATCAGCGCGAGCTGATCGACATCGGCCGAACCGTCGGCCAGTTCGGCCCTTCTCATCATCATCGAAAAGTCGTTGCGATTGGCTTCGCCGACTGGACGCGCCCGGTATTCGATCACGGCGCCGTAGCGCTCGCACAGTTCGCGGCAAATGTACAGGCCCAGTCCGGTGCCGCGGCTGCGTGTGGAAAAGAATGGCTCGAAAAGAAAGCGCTCGACGTCCGGCGCAATCGGTTCGCCATCGCTGGCCACGCTGAGAATCGCGCGATGCCCGTCGGGTGCGAACAAGCGCAGCACCACCGACGCGGGCGCACCGCTGGCGTGACGCAGCGCGTTGTCGAGCAGGTTGACGACCACCCGTCGCAGGTGATCGGGATCGAAGACGGCCCCAAGCGGCTCGGGTGGCAGGTCCACCCGCAACGCACACTGGGCTCCCAGGGCGAGGCCTGCGGAGCGCGCCCACTCCTTGTAGATCGTGGCAGTCAGTGCGGCCAGGTCGACCACGCCAGCCACATGGCTGCGCCCAGGCGCGACCTCCATCACATCATCGACGATCCGTTTGAGGCGCTTGACGTTCTCACCGATCATCACCGTGAGCTGGCGTTGCTCAGGGGTGATCGCATCCTCGTCAAGCAACGAATTGGCCTGCGAGATTGCGGCCAGCGGATTGCGGATCTCGTGCGCGATGCCGGCCGATACGCGCCCCATCGCCGCCAGCTTTTCCTGGCGCACGCGGGCCTGCATGTTGCGCAGATCCTCGAGCAACAACACGCAGTAGTCTTCGTTCGACTGCAACTCGCCGCGTCGCGCAAAACGCACCCGCACCCGCACCGTGCGACTCAGGCTCGGATCAAAAGCGAGCACCACGTCGCGGCCCGCTTCGGGCCACGTATCCTCGGCAAACGCGCGCTCGACTGCCACCACCAGTTCATGCCAGGCCTGCATGCCGGGCAAGTCGAAGGGCGCTGGCCGACTCATTCCCTGCACCGCAAGCAGCCGACGCGCCGCCGGATTGGCAGCGCGCACGCGGCCCCGGCGGTCGACCACCAGCACACCATCCTGCATCTCCTCGATCACCAGCCGATTCAATTGCTCCTGCTGACGCGCCAGCTCCAGGCTGCCGCGCGCAGCGATCTCCTCGCGTGCCAGCCGGCCGGCAAGTTCACCAGCCAGCACCGTGATCACGAACAATCCGCTACCTGCCAGTCCGGCCTGCGTCAGCAGATTCGCCACCTCGCCGCCCGACACATTGATCCACGCAAAAAACAGCAGCAGCAAGGTCACCACCGCACAGGTGGCCAGCGCCATCATGCGCGGCGTCAATACGCCGGCCATCAGAACCGGCAGCACCAGCAGCGCCGCATAGTTGAAGCCGCTGACCGGCGACATCATGTGCAGGATCATGAAACACAGGATGTCGATGCCGATCGAGGCCAGCCAACGCGGGTTCTGCGGGCGGCCCAGCGACTTCGGCGAATCGACCCGCCCGAAGCGTGGCAGCAGCCACATGCTCAGCGCCCAGGCCGCGTAGAAGATGCTGACCGTCGTGGTCACTTCGTTCGGCAGGATCCCGAACAGCCCGGTCAGGCCCAGCATCACGATCAGGATCACGCCGATGGCCGCACGGGCGCCGAGAAAGACCCGGTAAATCCGCTGGAATGCAGTCAGTCGGGGCTGGACCAGTCCGCGCGCCCGGCGCTCCAGGAACTGAGAATCGGCAGCAGCCTTTTCACCGCTGCCCCAATCCGGTGCAAAGCGCGATTCGTCGACCTCTGGCCAGATCTCGTCTTCGGGCTGTTCGGCCGGGCCGACCCACGAGCCGCTTTCGCGTGCTTCGCGCGGCGTTGCACGCCGGTCGATGAGGCGGCGATCACCGGGGCGCGACGCGGTTCGAGTCGCTGACCTAGGCGATGCGTCAGGCGCTGCCATCACGCGCCTCGGCCGCCGCGCGGTGCGCCTCGCTGCAGTAGACGCCCGCTTTGCCGGGAAGCACCTCGTTGCGCGGCAAATGCAGGCCGCAATGGGCACACGCCAGCATCATCGCTTCATCGTTGTCATCGGAGCGACCGGGCTGTTGCCCGGATGGGCGGCTACCGCCCTGCCCTGGCCTGCGCAGTGCCCGGGTGGCAAAAATCACCAGCACGATGAAAAGGATCAGCAGCAGGTATCGGATCATGGTCTCAGCAACCAGACAATGGAGCGGGTCGTGGTCGTCATGTCAGCGGCCGCTGCAGCAGTACCTCGAGCACAAAGCGCGATCCGACGTAGGCCAGCAGCAGCAGCACCGCGCCCACATACAGCCAGCGGGTGGCATTCGGTCCACGCCAGCCGAAAGCACGCCGGCCGGCCAGCAAACCAGCAAAGACCAGCCACCCCAGCACCGAAAAAATGGCCTTGTGATCCCAGCGCCACGGGCTGGCAAACCACCAGCCCAGCACGATCGCCGCGGTCAGGCTGAGGAATCCGGCCTCGACGAATCGAAACGTCAGGCGCTCCAGGCGCAGCAACGGCAGCCCCAGCGGCGGCGGGCTCGGGCTGCGCAATTTGAGCCGCATCTGCCGGTCGGCGCGGTTCAGCAACGTGGCATGCAGCACGGCCGCGCCGAACAAGCCGTACGACGCGATGCCGAGCAGCCAATGCAAAGGCGCCCAGCGAGAAGTCACCGTCCGATGAAGTTCGCCGGGAAACAACCAGGCCAGCAACACCGCGGCGACGCCGAGCAGCGCCATTGCTCGCCGCGATCCCTGCAGCGGCAGGAACCGACTTTCGATCAGATAGACCGCCAGCACCAACCAC
>JBDTQC010000185.1:0-6697 GCA_039932405.1 Ideonella sp. | reverse complement strand
TTGTACTGGTGCACGTTGAAGTGGTTGAACCAGAACCAGGTGAGCTGCTCCTGCAATTGATTCGGTGAGTACAACACGCGCAACAGCATCTGCGTTGCCGCATCGCGCGCCAGCCGATTCATGCCCTGCTGGTAGAGCTGCTGCGCTCTCTTCTTGACTTCGTCCGCCGAGATTGCGGCGGCGTCGCGGCGGCGCTGCTCCATCTCGACGACCCAGGTCGGCATCGACTTCTGCTTCAAGGTCAGCGCCTCGATCTGCGCTTGCACAGTGGATGGCAACCTGGCCGGCGCGGATGGGTGCAGCTGAGCGGCCAGGTAGTCGCGGCGGGACAGACGGTTCCACTCGCGTACCGAAGCGCTGTCGACGCCCCAGGTGATGCGGTTCAGCTGCGCGAGATCAGTCGCTTCCGCACCGACTGAACGGGACGGTGACAGAACGGATGCACAGCCCGACAGCAGCCCCGGTCCCAGCAGGAACATTCCGCTGCCGGCGAGCACGCTGCGTCTCCTCAACATCCTCGGCTCCCGAGGCTGCAGCGCTGGTGACAGCGATGCTTTGGCAACATGGCGATGCGGGCCCGACATGCTACTTCACGCTCTTCTCTTTCTCGGCATCCTCGACCTTCCTTGCCGGATGCTCTTTGGCCTTGGCTGGAGGCTTGCCCTCTTGCTCCCGCTTGGCCGGCGGCTGGTCGTCTTCAGGAGGCTTCGCTGCGGGCCGAGACGCGACCTTCTCGACACTTATCTGTTGCCTGCGCGGCGGGTGCCGGCTTGGGTGGCACTGCTGCGATGATGTTAGACACGGTCGAAGACACTGCGTCACAACGCCAAGGATGTGCCCGCCGTTGACATGCGATGCGCTCAAGCGCGATCGCTTCTCGGCTGGGCTGCCCTTTACTCGCGCTTAACCCGGCGCAGTCAACGGTTGCTCTTTGGATGCCGTTGTTTGCCACATCGACGCAGCAGTTTCCAGTCCGCCGATACCTCAACAACGAATGGAGCAACGATCATGATGAACCGCACCCTGCTCGCCGCAGCACTGTCCTTGGCCTGCGCCGGCGCCTTTGCCCAGACCACCGCTGCAAGCACGACGCAGCGCGACGTGAACCAGCAAACGCGCATCGAGAACGGCCTGAAGGGCGGCTCGTTGAGCACCAAGGAAGCCGCGAAGCTCGAGAAGGAAGAGATCCGCGTCGATCGCCTTCAGGCCAAGGATCTGAAGGACGGCAAGCTCACGAATGCCGAACGTTCCCAGCTCACTGCCGCGCAGAACAAGGTCAGTGACAACATCGCCGCCGAAAAGCACAACGCGGTGACCGGCAACCCGAACGCTGCCTCGTCCAAGCGCATGCAGGCCGACGTGGCGCGCAACGTGAACCAGGAGAAGCGCATCGAAGGTGGCATCCAGAATGGCTCGCTGACGAACCACGAAGTCTCGAAGCTGCAGCGCGGGCAGGCGCATGTCGATCGCAAAGAAGCAGCAGCCGGCGCCAACGGCCACGTCAGTGCGGCCGAGCAGCGTCGCGTGCAGCGCAGCGAGAACCATCAGAGCAACCGCATCCACCGCCAGAAGCACGACATGCAGGTGCGGGGTTGAGATGAGGATCTCCGCCCTGGTTCCGCTGGCGCTCGTCGCTGTCGCGCTGAGTGGTTGCATCGTCGCACCGGTCAGGCCGCTGTATGCCGCACCTGCCGGCGTGGTTTATGTCGGGCCGACCTATGCATCTCCCGGACGCGGCTACGCGTGGGCATACCACGCGAACTTCGGCTGGGGCTGGCACAGCCCGCGATACGGCTGGCATCACGGCTGGCGCTGAGCAGCTGACCTGTGCGTCGCGCAGTTGTCGCGGCGCGATCAGGACCGACGAACCGCCTGCGCCGACCACCGGAGCTTCGCGATCGGGCAAGTTCCATCCGAACCTCGCCGTTCGACGAACTTCCGCCGGATCCAGGAACAAGCCTGTCGCAATTGTTCATCGCGACGGATCTGACGCTGTTCGAACCGGTTCGCGGGTCGGGATGCTGATCTTGCCCAACGGGTCGAACGGCGAATTCGATCCAAATGCACGGACTCCGGAGCCACGCAAGGCCACCGCGAGTCGCGCTGAGATGCGTCAAAACATGCTCGCCCCAATGCTGATCGGCAGCGCCAGCACCGTCGTGTTGAACAGGTAGGGTAGGCCAGGGTCCAGGACGAGATCACCAACGGCGTGGCGAGTGCCGGCCCGATGACAAGCACATCGGTGAATCCCGCGCGCAGCACCGGCTGGGCGGTGTACGTCGGCGGCTGGGCCATCATCCAGCTCTGGCTGTTCTGGGAGGCGGTTTGCGCACAGAGGATGCAAACCCTGAGGGACCTCATACCTGACGCTTCTGACTATCATTCCATCGTGCTCATGCACATCACTTTGAATCCTGCAAAATGTCAGAACAGCCCAATGTCTTTGAACGGTTCATGGAGTCGGCGATCTTCGCGAGCCGCTGGATCCTTGCGCCGTTCTTCATCGGGCTGATCATCGCCATGTTCGTGCTGCTGCTGAAGTTCGCAAAGGAATTGGTGTCGCTGCTGATGGGTGTAGTGGGTCTGAACGACCATGACGCGATCATCTCCATCCTCACCCTCGTCGACACCGCGCTCCTCGCAGTGCTGCTGCTCATCATCGTGTTCAGCGGCTACGAGAACTTCGTTTCGAAGCTGAGCGCCGGCGACCACGAAGATCGGCCTGCCTGGATGGGTAAGGTCAGCTTCTCCGACCTCAAGATGAAGCTGATCAGCGCCATCGTGGCCATCTCGGCGGTCGAACTGCTGAAGGCCTTCCTAGTGAGTACCACGCTCACCGGCGAACAGATCGGCTGGAAGATCGCCACCCATTTGACCTTCGTGGTTTCGGGCTTGCTGTTCGCCGCTTCCGACTGGATCAGCGACAGCCGAAAGAGCGCCTGAGCTCCCACAGCCAACGCGACGCAGCGGAATTCCGCATGGCATTCCCGGCAGACAGCAATGTCCAGGAGAAAAGCGGATTCGTCCGCTGCTGGTCAAGTTACTGCGCGAAAACTACATGCGCCGGATCATGCTGGAAGACGTGGCATCCGCCGCCTGCCTGTCCCCCAACTACGTGTCGCATCTGGTGAAACGCGAGCTTGGCAAATCTTTCGTCGATTTGCTGACCTGCATGCGCATGGACGCTGCCAAGCCGCTGCTGCTGAGCACGACCCATCGGGTCTCGGAAATTGCCGATCAAGTGGGTTTTGACGACGAAGCGCATTTCTCGCGCCGCTTCCGGCAACTGGAGGGCTGTACGCCCACCGAGTTCCGCGGGCAGTTCGCGGAGAATTGAGTCTCGCGCTGTGCTTACCTTGCCACTTATCGGTCATTGCGCACAATCGTCAGGGGAGCCGAGGTATCGGCGAGCTTCCTGTACAGACTTTCCCCAGACAAGCAACCTTACCTTGTCGTCACGCACAGCGAGCCGCACAGTATTTGTCCTATTGACAGATCAATAGGTCATTCATACCGTGGCCGACATGCTGGATGCGCTGCCGCTGCCCAAATACCATCAGATCTATCTGGTCCTGCGCCAGCAGCTCGACGAAGGGCGCTACGAGGCCGGTTTTCCGAGCGAGCTCGCGCTGACGAAGGAGTTTTGCGTGGCGCGCGTGACCGTGCGCAAGGCGCTCGAACGCCTGGTGACCGAAGGGCGCATCGTGCGCACGCCGGGGCGCGGCACCACTCGGGCGGGTTCGCCTGCGCCGCGCAATGTGCGTGGTGCCAAGCCGGCGGCCCATCCGGCGCTCAATGGACTGCTGAAAAGCATCGTCAGCGCAGGCCTGCGCACCTCGGTCAAGGTCGTCGAATGTCGGTTGCTGAACGCCCCTGAATTGGTGGCGCAAGCGCTGCAGCTTGCGTCGGATGCGCGCGTACAAAAGGCGGTGCGGGTGCGCAGCACGCGCGGCGGCGCCGTGTCGCACATCACCACCTGGGTGCCGGAGGCCGCCGCGCGCGGCTTCGGCAAGCGCGAACTGTCGCGCCAGCCGATCCTGCTGCTGCTCGAGGCGGCGGGCGTGCGCATCGGCCGCAGCACCCAGCAACTGTCGGCCTGCCTCGCGGATGCAACGATTTCACGCTACCTCGGCGTGGAGGTCGGCTCCGCTTTGCTGGCCGTGAGTCGCCTGGTGATGGACGCGGACGAGCGTCCGGTGCAATGGCTGCACGGTCTGTACCGCCCGGATCGTTACCGCTACGAAATGCAGTTGTCCCGCGTCGGAGAAATCGACGCCCAAGTCTGGGTCGGCAAGGAATTGCAAGAACCCTTCCATTGATGTTTAAGAGCTTCAACCTGAGCAGGAGATGACCATGAGCAACCGTCGCAGCTTCATCCAGCAGTCGGCCGCCGCCGCTTCCGCCCTGGCCTTCCCGATGATCGGCGGCGCGCAGCCGGCGGCTGTGAAGATCGGCGTGCTGCACCCGGTGACGGGTGCGCTGGCGTTCTCCGGCCAGCAGTGCCGCGAAGGCGCGCTGATGGCGATCGACGACATCAACAAGTCCGGCGGCCTGAAGGGCATGGGCGGCGCAAAGATCGAGCCGCTGCTCGGTGATGCGCAGTCGCAGCCGCAGATCGGCGTGGCCGAGATCGAGAAGATGAACGAGGCCGGCGTGGCCTCGGTGCTCGGCGCCTATGCCTCGGCCATCTGCCTGGCCACCACGCAGGCCGCTGCCAAGTACAACCTGCCTCACGTCGTGGACGTCGGCGTGGCCGACCAGATCGTGCAGCGCGGATTGCCCAACACCTTCCGCTTCGGCCCCGGCTACGGCGTGTGCGCGCAGATTGCGATGGTCAACCTGCATGTGCTCAATCGCACCGCAGGCAACCCGGCGAAGACGGTGATGATCATCCACGAGGAATCGCTGTTCGGCACCGGCACGGCCAACTTGCTTGCGCGCGAGCTGCCCGGCTACGGCTTCGAGATCAAGGAAGTCATCAAGCATGCCAATCCGACGCGCGACTTCAACAACATCGTGCTACGCATGAAGTCGATCAAGCCGGACATCGTGATCCCGGCCAATTACTACAACGAGTACGCGCTGCTGGTACGCACGATGCAGCAGCAGAAGGTCACGCCCAAGGCGATCTATTCGGTGCTGGGCGGCGCCGCGTCGAGCTTCAAGTTCGTGAAGGAATTTCCCGATGCGGCGAACGGGATCATCGATTGCAACCACTGGTTCAATCCGAAGGATGCGCGCGCACTGGCGCTGCGCAAGCGCGTCGAGGCGAAGGGCCTGTTCTTCACCTACGAGATCTTCAACACCTACACCGCGATGATGTTCCTGGCCGATGCGATCAACCGCGCGAAGTCGACTGACCGCGCCGCGATCATCGACCGGCTCGCAAGCTCCACCTTCTCCGACCACTTCTTGCCCTACGGGCCGACGAAGATGATCAACGGCCAGAACGCCGGTGCGCAACCGCTGATGACGCAGGTGCTGGGGGGCGACATCAAGGTGATCATCCCGCGCGAATACCGCCAGGCCGAACCGGTGTTCCCGATGAAGGCCTGATCGGCGCCAGCCGCTGCCGCCTGTGTCGATATTCAACTTCGACATTCTCTTCCCGTCGTTGCTGAACGGGCTGACGACCGGCGCGGTCTACGCGCTGATCGCGCTCGGCCTGACGCTGATCTACGGAGTGCTGCACATCATCAACTTCGCACACGGCGCCGCACTCATGTTGGCGCTATACGGCGTATACCTGCTGCGCACCCGATTGGGCTGGGATCCGTATGCCTCGCTGCCGGTGATGGTGGCTGGCATGTTTGCGCTGGGCTACGCACTGCAGCGCGTCGTGATCAATCGCGCCAGCCACAGCAAGGACGAGAACATCCTGCTCGTCACGCTCGGCCTGGCCATCGTCATGGAGAACCTGGCGCTGTTGGCCTTCAGCGCGGACACGCGCACCATCGAGACGGCCTACACCCTCAGCACCGTGCCGATCGGCCCCGCCATGATCTCCCTGCCGAAATTGATCGCCTTTGCGGGTGCGCTGGCCGTGGCCGCGCTGCTGCTGGGGATCGTTCGCGGCACCGACCTGGGCCGCGCCATCCGCGCGGTGGCGAAGGAAAAGCAGGGCGCCAAGCTGATGGGCATCGACGTCGAGCATGTCTATGCGATGAGCTATGGCATCGGGCTGGCCTGCCTGGGCGCGGCGGCGTGCTGTCTGCTGCCGACCTACTACGTCAACCCGCAGGTCGGCTCTGGCTTTGTGCTCGTCGCCTTCACCATCGTCGTGCTCGGCGGCATGGGCAGCTTCAGCGGTGCGCTGATCGGCGGGCTGCTGATCGGCGTCGTCGAATCGATCGGCGGGCTGCTGCTCGGTGAGTCGCTCGGCCAGGTCGGCATCTACATCATCTTCATCGCCGTGCTGCTGTTCCGGCCGCAGGGCCTGTTTGGGGACCGGGCGTGAATCCCGCGGGGCAGACCGCAGGGGCGTGTTCTCGCTCGGCGCTAACGGCCGAAGCTTGGAGGGTGACGTCGTGAAAGATCTGCTCGCGATCGCCGCCTTCGTCATCTTTGTCATCGCGGCCGCCTTCGCGACCGACTCGGGCGTCAGTCTGAACTTCATGATGATGGCCTTGTATGCCACCTTGCTGGCGCAGGCCTGGAACCTGCTGGGCGGCTTCGGCGGGCAGTTCTCGTTCGGCCA
>JBDTQC010000184.1:0-6699 GCA_039932405.1 Ideonella sp. | reverse complement strand
GCCACGGCGGCCTTCGGGCGCACGTCCTCCCAGCCTTCGTTGTCGACGCGTACCTCGATGCCCGTCTTGTCGGTGAACTTCTTGACGTTGACCATGTAGGCGTCGATGTCACCTTGCACGAAGCGGCTCCAGCGCAGCACGCGCAGCTTGGCGCCCTTCTCCGGCTTCAGATTCAGCGTCTGCGCCTGCAGCAGCGGCGAGAACAGCGCGGCGCTGCCGCCCAGTGTGGTCGTCGCGGCCACGCCGGCCGTGCCTTCAAGAAACTTGCGGCGATTGAATTCAGTCATGTTGTTTCCTTCTTGCGATGGTGGGGCCGGGGTCGGTGTCAGGCGCGCAGCCGCTGGCCGGTGTCGGCATCGAAAAGATGTGCGCGCTGCAGATCGGGTTGCAGGTAGATGGTGCTGCCGGGTGCGAAATCGTGGCGCTCGCGGAACACTGCGGCGAGCTCGACACCGCTGTTGCGGCAAGCCACGAAGGTGTCCATGCCGGTGGGCTCCATCACCACCACTTTGGCCGGGATGCCGCCACTGTCGACCAGCTTCAGGTGCTCGGGGCGGGTGCCCAGGAGCACCGACTGGCCTTCGGAGCCGCTACTGTCCGGCGGCGCTGCCAGCCGCGTGCCGTCGTTCAGCACCAGATGGGTAACTGAGCCGTCGCGGGCCAGCTTGCCTGGCAGAAAGTTCATCGACGGCGAGCCGATGAATCCGGCGACAAACTGGTTGGCGGGCTGGTCATACAGATCGAGCGGGCTGCCCGCCTGCTCGATTCGCCCATCCCGCATGACGACGATGTTGTCGCCCATCGTCATGGCCTCGATCTGATCGTGGGTGACGTAGACCGAAGTGGTCTGCAGGCGCTGGTGCAGCTCCTTGATCTCGCTGCGCATCGCCACGCGCAGCTGGGCGTCCAGATTGGACAGCGGCTCGTCGAACAGGAATACCTGAGGGTCGCGCACGATCGCGCGGCCCATCGCCACGCGCTGGCGTTGCCCGCCAGACAGCTGGCGCGGGTAGCGATCGAGCAAGGGGCTGAGCGCCAGGATCCCGGCGGCGCGCCCGACCTTTTCCTCGATCTCCGACGCACTGCGTTTGGCCAGTTGCAGCGAAAACGCCATGTTCTGGCGCACAGTCATGTGCGGATACAGAGCGTAGTTCTGGAACACCATCGCGATGTCGCGTTCCTTCGGCGGCACATCGTTGACGCGTTTGTCGCCGATGCGAATCTCGCCGCCGCTGATCTGCTCGAGCCCGGCGATCATGCGCAGCAAGGTCGACTTGCCACAACCCGAGGGGCCGACCAGAACGGTGAATGAACCGTCGGGAATGTCGATGCTGACGCCATGCAACACGGCCGTTTCGCCGAAATTCTTCTTGACTTCCCGTATCGCGACACTGGCCATGCAGTTGTTTCCCCGAAGTCGCTGGTGGAACTTGCCGTGGATGCAGCGTTGGCTTGAAGTTCACCAGCTTCTGCAAGCGTTGGAGTATCGACACAGGGACAGCGCAGCGCCATAAGGGCAAACCGGTAGACCGTTTGACCGGTGCATTTCATGAAAAGGTGTCAGGGAGGCCTGATCGACCCGTGCGATCGCAGTGTCCGCGCCTTGGATTGGGGACTCTGCCAATCGGCAACTTTCAGCGTGAACTTGCGCGCGAACCGACTCCAGTGCTGGCCTTGGTGCAGGGCCTGGATGAAGTCGGAGCCGGCGCCGCCAGATTCAATCAGCGCCGCTCGGGCGAGTCGAACAGATGGATTCGCGCGTACAAGCGGGTCGCGCGGCGTGTCGATACCTCGAGTTCCTGCAGCTGGGGTGCGACGGTGGGCGCACTGCTGCCGTCGGCGATGTCCATTGCCGCGAGGCTGGCGTTGGCGAGGATGGCGCTGATCACGTCGTTCGGCGAAATGTTGTCGTCGGCGTGTGCGTCGTCGCGCATTGGCGGCTTGTCGACCGCGCGGGACAGCGATTGCTCGAGGTCGCGGCGCGCCTGGCTCGCGCGCTGGCTATCGGTCAGGTCGACGAGGATGACGAAGAAGCCGAGCACCGAGCCGTCGCGCGCCGGCACCACCTCGGCGCGCACCGCCACCGGCAGAAGCTTCCCGTCGGGCAACCGCAGTTCGAGCTCGCCGCGCCACGGGTGGCGTTCCTGGCGCAGTGAAAGCAGGATCTTGTCGATCAGATCAGGCTGCGAAAACAGGCTGGGCAGGTGCTCGAGCGGTGCCGCGCGCGGCCGTTTCGACAGCGCCGCAAAGGCCTGGTTGGTAAACAGTGCTCGGCCGTTGGCGTCGCCGATCACGACCGGCTCGACCGAACTCTCGACAGTGGTGCGGATCTGCGCCAACTGGTGTTCGGCGATCAGCAGCCGCACCGCATTGATCTGCACGATGATGTCGATCAGCGACGCGCCGAACGCGCGGCCGAGTGCCAGTTCGCTGTTCGACCACGGCAACGCCGTGCCGCGGACGATTTCCGACCAGGCGGCGAACGAGCTGCGCGGCGACAGCTCCATCGGGTTGTTGGCAATCACCGATTTGGACGGATCGCCAGCCCAGGTGACGGTTTGCAACTGCTCCTTGCGAAACCACATCAGGTAATCGGGCCGGGACGCCGACAGCTTGACTGCCAGCACGCCGCTCGCAGTGGGTGTCAGCGAATCGAGCGCGGCATTTGCACGCGCCACCGAGGAGCAGCTGAACAGGCCGTCGTACGGCTGACCGTCGATCCACTGCAACAGGGCTCGCAACTCGGCCGTGGATGGCGTCTCGCCCGCGGTGAGCAGGTCGCCATCCTGAAACAGCGCCGCGCCGCTGGCCTCGAGCGGTTGCAGCACGGTGCGCGGATTGCGGAACAGTGCGAGCCGCCAATCACCTTCGGTGGAGGTGGCCTCGACCAGGCGCTGCTCGAGGCGACGCACCTGGATCGCCACTTGCGCGTAGGCATAGTTTTCGATCGCCGCGATGCGGGTGGCGGTGACTTCGGCGAGCAGGTCGGCCGCGGCTCGCACCGCACTGCGCAGGTGGCGCGGTGTGTTGTGGTGGCAGGCGATCAACCCCCACAAACGCCCTTCGCGAACCAGCGAGACCACCAGCGTCGCCTTGACGCCCATGTTCTTCAGGTACTGCAGATGCAGCGGCGACATGCTGCGCAGATGGCACATCGACATGTCGAGCTCGGCATCTGCACCCGGAACCTGTCGCGGCACCAGCGGCGAGGGTTCGTAATACACATCGACCAGCACGCGCAGCCGATTGCGCAGATAGAGTTCGCGTGCTCGCTGCGGAATGTCGGAGGCCGGATAGTGATGGCCCAACAGCGAGTCGAGCCGGGGGTCGCGGGCCTCGGCAACGATCTTGCCATGACCGTCGGGGTCGAACTTGTAGACCATCACGCGGTCGTAGCCCAGCATCTCGCGAAAGCAGCTGACCACGCCGTCTGCCAAGGTGCCGATTGACGAAGCCGCGCTGAAGCGCTGCACCGCGGCTCCCAACAATTCACGCAGCTGTGCGGCAGGCATGTTGACGGTTTGAGCCTGGGCGTGATCGCCATCCACCGGTTCGAGTTCGACCAGCAGCAGCGACTGTCCATGCGCGCCACCGGCGACACGATGCAGCGTGCCCTCGAAGCTGCGAATGCGACCGCTGCTCAGCAACTGGCAGCGCAGTGGGGCCGGCTCGGCAAGGTCTTCGTTCTGAGTGCAGAGCAGGCCGATGACGGCGTGGATGTCGCCGCCGAGTTCGACCACCGGTTGCATCAGAAGCACATCGGGCGCCACGCCGAGCAAATTTTCTACGTTGGCGCTGACTTGCACGATGCGCAGATCGCTTTCACGCAGCACCAGCAGCACGCCGTGCGGTTGAACCGAGCCGGCGAGATGAATGAGCTCACGTTCGCAGTTGGTGAGGTCTGCCTGTCCGAATGCAGGGCTGATCAACACTATGCTTGACTCGTGTCAGGCCCGTCGAGAAGTTCCAGACTTTTCGGCGTAACGCCCAGCAGCGCGGCTGCCTCGCGAATTGCCTTTGCCAACTCTTCTTCGCTGAGCCGGCTGCCCATTGCCGAGATACCGGCGCGGAAAACCCGCAGCAGGGTGCCGCTTGACGGCTGCTCGGTCCGATCGCTCGGGCGGATCGTGAAGCCGATGCGCTCCTGATCGCCTTCGGTCAACAAGGCCGCGGCGACCTCGACCGCCACGGCTGCACCGGACTGTCGCTTGACCCACGAATCGACGTGGCGGGCGATGCCGTCGCGCCTAACTTGAGAAACCAGGGCGGCCAGTGGCTGATCGGTCATGCCGAGCCAACTCATCAGCGGCTGACCCGTGACCTGCGATTCACTTTCCAGACCGGCCAGCGCGATGAAGGCGGGATTGGCGATCTGCGTGCGACCGCTCGAATCGGTGATGACAACACCGTCGCTTGCCTCGTCGACCAGGCGGGCCAGCGTGCGGTTGAGTGTGGCGGACGTCCCGTTGGCTTCGATGGCGCGCATGCGCACCAGCAAGCGCATCGCGCCATCGGTGCGAAATGGCGTTGCGACGACACCCGTGGTGAGCAGCGTGCCCTGCAGCCGGGCGCGGATTTCGCCGCTCCGGCCTGTGGTGCGTGCGTGGCCAAGCAGTTCGTTCACCGCGCCGCGCGAATGATGCTCGAAGCCAGCGCTGAGGTTGCTGCCGATCAACTGCTTGGCAGACGCCGCGAACAGCGCGGCCGCGGCCTGGTTGGCCTCGACGATCTGCAAAGTTTGGCCATCGACCACCATCACCGCGTCGGTGGCCACCTGGAACAGCAACTGGTAACGCGCCTCGGCCTGTCGGGCTTGCCAATAACCGCGCTCCATTTCCTGCTGCGATTCGACATAGCGCTTCTGGATCGCCGCGATCGTGCGCAGGTCGCGTCCAACTGCCAAAACCGGACCGTTTGCACCCAGACGGATGGCGGTATAGGCAACCGGGATGCTGCTGTCCGAGCCCAGCGGGTGGTTGACCTCGCGACGCCGTGCGATGCCGGTGGTTCTGACCTCTTTCATGAGGTTCGCGATCTTGGTGCGCGTTTCACCGCTGACGGTATCGATCCAGGGCCGACCGACCCATTGGTAGGCACCGGGGGCGATCGGTTCGGCCCCGCCCTGGGCGACACTGCGGATTACACCGTCGTCATCAATGACCAGCGCGATGTCGCTGGCCAGCGAAACGAAGGTTTTTGCCAGATCGGGTGCCCAGGCGGAAAGCGCCGTGAGGTCGGGGTATTCGCCGGGTGTGTGGGTCACGTGGTCTGTCCTTTGCGCGCTGCGCGTTCGCGGGGGAGGACCAGCGTTGTCATGGCTTGATTCTCTACTATGCCGGGGGTTCGGTCACCCGCGAGCGTAAACCCCACTGCCATAGTGCTTGCGATGGCAGCGGCAAGACCATGAACCAGTGCTCGAGGATGGCCAGGCTCAGCAAGGCACCCGAGAAGGTCAATGCGGTCGCTTCGAAGGGCGTCACGTCGTGCGCAGCGGCAGCCTGCCACAGCAACACGGCAAACCAGCTCGACGTGACCACCGAGACCGGGAACAGCGCATTCATCGGGGCACGGCGAAAGTAGGTCTGCAGGTATTTCAGGTGTGCGGGCAGGAAGTCCTCGGCCAGGTTGCGAACCCCCAGAAAGAGGTTCAACTTGGCGCTTTGCCGCATCACCCAGAAAATCATGAAGGTCGCCAGCCCGGTCGGATTGTTGCCGCCCCAGGTTGCCGCGAGTACCGCAGCGCCCAGCACGATCAGGGCAATCTCATGGTGCAGCAGCGTCTGCAACGCATAGCCGGCACGCCGCCAGCCGGTGCTGCCGTCCGGGCAGGCGCTGCGGCGCGGGCCGGTGACATAACCGAGCAGGAAGGCGATTTCCTGCCAGGCCCAGACCAGCAGCGAGCAGGTGAATGCCAGGTAGGCACCGGTCACGCGGGTGTCGTCGCGGGTGGCAGCCAGGCCGGCCAGCGCGATGCCCAGCAGGATGGTTGCGCCGAGCATGGTCCAGGGGTGCGTGTGGCGCGGTAGCCCATTCAGATACAGGATCACACCCGTGCTGAACCACCACGCGAACAGCGTGTAGGCAATCGGCAGCAGGTAGACCGACATGCCCGGCTACCAGGTCGGCGCGAGACGAATTTCGTGCGGCAGCTCGTTGCGCCTGGCCGGCAGGAAATACAGGCGTGCGAATGCGAGGCCCGCCGAAGCGCCCAGCCCAAGCCGCTTGAGCCGGTTGACGAACCCGCCCTTGGCCTTGGCGGATTCGCTGGCCAACGAGATCTTGCGCAGGGTCTCGAGGCCGGCATGGAAACGCGGGTCGTCCAGGTTCAGCGTCAACGGGAACACCTGCTTGGTGATCTCGGAGGTGATGCGAAATACGTTGAAGTCGTATTCGGTTGCGTCGAGGCCCATCGCCTGGTGCATCTCGGGGCGGTCGTGGTCGCGCACGTACATGGTTGCAAACACCGCCAGCACGAAGAAGCGGATCCACAACTTGTTGATGCCGGTCAGCAGCTTCGGGTTGGCGCGCAGCAGCAGCGCGAACGCCTCGCCGTGCCGGAATTCATCGTTGCACCATAGCTCGAACCACTTGAACATCGGATGAAAACACAGCTCTGGGTGCTTCTCGATCTGGCGATAGATCGCGATATAGCGCGCGTAGCCGATCTTCTCGGACAGGTAGGTGGCGTAGAAGATGAAC
>JBDTQC010000183.1:0-6702 GCA_039932405.1 Ideonella sp. | reverse complement strand
ATATCACCGAAAGCAAGAAATTTTCCGGCAACGCCAGCGCCGGCGCACGCGCCAGGCAGATCGACACCAGCGCAACTCCTGCGCCGGCCCGCTACCGCATCGCCACCATGGATTGCCCCGCCGAAGAGTCGGAAATCCGCCGCGCACTCGACCGGCTGTCCGAAATCGGCAGCCTCCATTTCGACCTGTCACGGCGCGTGCTGACGATCGCCGCGCCACCCGAGGTCTTGCCACGGGCGGTCGAAGCCATGCGCAAGATCGGTTTCGATGCCGTGGCGATCGGCGCAAGCGGCGAGGGGAGTGGCGAAGCCGCGGCAGCGCATGGGCACGCCCATCCGGACGGTCACGCACACGATCACGACCACGATCACGACCACGACCACGACCACGACCACGACCACGACCACGACCACGACCACCAGCCAGTGAGCTGGCGCAGCGGCCTGCCGCGGCTGATCGCCGCGCTGCTCTGTGCGATTGGCGCAGAGGCCTTGTCATTTCTCAGCGAGGCGTCTTCTCTGACTCGCTATGCTGGCGTGGCGTTGGCTGCACTCGCCATTGCGCTGGCCGGTTTCGACACCTACAAGAAGGGCCTGGCCGCGCTGCGCCATGGCCGGCTGAATATCAATGCGCTGATGTCGGTGGCGGTGACGGGCGCATTCCTGATCGGCCAGTGGCCGGAAGCGGCGATGGTGATGGCTCTGTACGCGATCGCCGAATTGATCGAGGCTCGCGCAGTCAGCCGGGCACGCAACGCGGTGCAGAGTCTGCTGGCGCTGGCACCCGAAGACGCCGAAGTCCGTGAATCCGACGGCAGCTGGCTGCGCCGGCCGGTTGCCGCGGTTGCGGTCGGCTCTCTGATCCGCCTGCGGCCTGGCGAGCGTGTGCCGCTTGACGGTGCTGTTGTCGATGGCAGGAGCGCGATCGATCAAGCCTCGGTGACTGGCGAAAGCATGCCGGTCGACAAGGCGCCGGGCGACGAGGTCTATGCCGGCACCATCAACCAGACGGCTGCGCTGGAAATTCGCAGCACGGCCTTGGCGTCTGACAGCACGCTCGCGCGCATCACCCATGCGGTCGAGCAGGCGCAGGGTTCACGTGCACCGACCCAACGCTTCGTCGACCGTTTCGCCGCCGTCTACACGCCGGCGGTTTTTGCGCTGGCGGTTTTGGTCGCCGTATCGACCCCCTGGTTGATGGGCTGGAGCTGGACTCTGGCGCTTTACAAGGCCCTGGTTCTGTTGGTGATCGCCTGTCCCTGTGCGTTGGTGATCTCGACACCGGTCAGTGTGGTCAGTGCGTTGGCCAGCGCAGCCCGGCGCGGCATCCTGATCAAGGGTGGGGTTCACCTGGAGGGCGCGGGCAAGCTGAAGGTGCTGGCGCTCGACAAGACCGGCACCATCACCGAAGGCCGGCCGCAATTGGTCGCGTTTGAGGCCATCGATCCGACCACCGACGATGACCGTTTGCGCAGGCTGGCAAGCAGCCTGGCAGCGCGCTCTGATCATCCTGTGTCGATCGCAGTTGCTGCGGGGCTGGATGGCGTCCGGCTCGAAGTTTCCGACTTCGAGGCGCTGGCAGGGCGCGGCGTGCAGGGCAGCATCGACGGCGCGCAGTATCGGCTGGCCAATCACCGCTGGGTCGAGGAACTCGGCCAATGTTCGCCCGACATCGAAGTCCGCCTGAAGCTTCACGAGGAGGCCGGGCGTTCGGTCAGCATGTTGGTCGGAGCCGCCGGTGTGCTCGCGATGTGTGCGGTGGCCGATCGCATCAAGGCGTCTTCGAAAGCCGCCGTGGCCGAGCTGAACCAGCTGGGTGTCAAACTGGTGATGCTGACCGGTGACAACCGCGCCACCGCACGCACCATCGCTGCTGAAGCCGGCATCACCGAGGTTCACGGCGATCTGTTGCCGCTCGGCAAGCTGGCGGTGATCGAAGACCTGCAGTTGCGCCACGGCGCGACCGGCATGGTTGGCGACGGCATCAACGATGCCCCGGCACTGGCTCGGGCCGACATCGGCTTCGCAATGGGCGCAGCCGGGACCCACACCGCGATGGAGGCTGCCGATATCGTCGTCATGAACGATGACTTGAAGCGCTTGCCCGAGACGATCCGTTTGTCGCGCCAAACCCATGTCGTGTTGTGGCAGAACATCGCACTCGCGCTGGGTATCAAGGCAGTTTTCCTGCTGCTGGCAATTTTCGGCAATGCAACCATGTGGATGGCCGTGTTTGCAGACATGGGAGCCAGCCTGCTGGTCGTATTCAACGGCCTGCGCTTGCTGCGCCGACCACCTGGCCCGAGCCCTCGGCTTGCATCGATCGGCTAGGAGCGCAACGCCAGCGGGGGTGGATGCCGGAAGCGGCACCGGCAGCAGCCGTCGCCGGCTCGCCACGAATGGGTCGAAGTGAGTGCCCTCAAGCCTGCAAATTGCCCCTGCCTGGTGCACACTTCGGGCCATGCCGCCGCCGACCATCACTTCCGCCGATCCGCTGCCTGCTGCGGTCCATCCATTCGTGACCGAACAGAACTGGTCGCGCCGTGTCGCGCTGCTGCTGAACATCGGCCATGCGATCGACCACATGTTCCTGCTGATCTTTGCCACCGCCGTCGGTGCCATTGCCGCCGAGTTCGGTTTTGCGCGTTGGGAGGATCTGCTGCCGTTCGGCGTCGGCGCATTCGTCATGTTCGGCTTGGGCTCGTTGCCGGCTGGCAGGCTGGGTGATCTGTGGGGCCGGCGGCGCATGATGCTGCTCTTCTTCTTCGGCATGGGAGTCTCTGCACTGCTGGCCGCGCTGGCACGCGATGCCTGGGAACTGGCCGGCGTGCTGACGCTGCTGGGCATCTTTGCCTCGATCTACCATCCGGTGGGCATCCCGATGCTGTTGCAGACGACCGACAAGCCGGGCGCCGTGATCGGCATCAATGGGCTGGCCGGAAACCTTGGCATCGCGGTGGCGGCGCTGAGCACCGGATTGATGGTGCAGTGGCTGGGCTGGCGATCGGCCTTTGCCGTGCCCGGACTGTTGTCGATCGGCTGCGGTTTGGCCTTTGCGCGGTGGTGTCCGCATGAACTGTCGGCGCCTGCCAAGCGGGTGAACAAGGCCCGCGTGACCCTGCCCCCGGCTCTGCTTGCCCGCGTCTTTGGCGTGATGACCGCGGCCTCGGTGACCGGCAGCTTGCTGTTCAACTTCACCACCAACGGCAATGCGCAGTTGTTGAACGAACGTTTTCGCGGCATCGTCGAAGATCCGGCGGTGCTCGGTCTGATGCTGGCCGTTGTCTACGCATTGGCTTCGCTGGCGCAGGTGGTGGTCGGCCGCCTGATCGACCGGGTGCCGATGAAGCCGTTGTACCTGTGCATCGTGCTGATCCAGATTCCGCTGCTCGCGCTGGCCAGTCAGGCCAGCGGCTGGTGGTTGCTGGGCTTGCTGCTGGCCGTGATGGTGTTCATCTTCGGCGCGATTCCCTTCACGGACGCCATGATCGTGCGTTATGTCGACGATCGCATCCGGTCCCGGGTTGCCGGTGCCAGGCTGTCGGTATCGATCGGCATCAGTTCGCTGGCAGTGTGGTTGCTGGGGCCGTTTGTCAAGGCTTCCGGATTCGGCGCGCTGTTCCTCTGCATGGCGGTGATTGCGGTCTGCACCCTGGCCGTCGTCGGTTTTTTGCCCGATGAGCGCAAGGTGGCTCCGGCAGCCCAGCCGTCCTGAGGGCGGCTATCCGACTCGGCCCGCGGTCAGCGCCGCGGGCTGTGGCAGGTCGACAACCCGCTTCAACGACATGTTGATGGTGCTTTTCGACGGATCGTGCATAGGCGCCGGGTGGCATGCTCGGGGAAAGATCGGTCCGCATGGGCGAGGGGGTGCGTTACCCCTGCCTTGGTGGCCGCCGCTGCCCATGCCCGTCCAATCGCGACAAAGCCTCGCATGCCTGCCTTGACCGAAGACCAAGCCCGTTCCTACATGCACAAGCTGTTGGCCGCGATGAGCCAGGCCGGCGGCTCGGACCTGTTCATCGCGGCCGACTTTCCGCCCAGCATGAAATCGAACGGCAGCATGAAGCCGCTGACCGAGCAGAAACTGAGCGGCGAGGTGACCCGGCAGCTTGCCCAGGCGATGATGACCACCAGCCAGCGCGCGGAATTCGAGCGCGAGATGGAGTGCAACTTCGCAATCTCGTTGCCGGGTGTGTCGCGCTTTCGGGTCAACGTCTACGTGCAGCAGCAAAGTGTCAGCATGGTGATCCGCACGATTGCCTCTGAGATCCCGAGTTTCGAGAAGTTGAAACTGCCCGAGATCCTGAAGGACGTGGTGATGAACAAGCGTGGTCTGGTGCTGGTTGTCGGTGCAACCGGCTCCGGCAAATCGACCACGCTGGCCGCCATGGTCGATCATCGCAACCGCACCTCCGCGGGTCACATCATCACGGTCGAAGACCCGGTCGAATATGTTCATGCGTCGCGCCTGTCGCTGGTGACGCACCGCGAGGTCGGTGTCGATACGAAATCCTGGCATCACGCCTTGAAGAACACGCTGCGACAGGCGCCTGACGTGATCCTGATCGGCGAAATCCGCGATGCAGAAACCATGGAGCACGCGATCTCGTTTGCCGAAACCGGGCATTTGTGCCTGGGCACCCTGCATGCAAACAGCGCCAGCCAGACGATCGAGCGGATCATCAACTTCTTTCCGGAAGAGCGGCGCAGCCAGTTGCTGATGGATCTGTCCGCCAACCTGCGCGCCATCGTCTCGCAGCGGCTGGTGCGGCGCGAAGATGGCAATGGCCGTTCGGCCGCGATCGAGATCCTGCTGAATACGCCGATCATTGCCGAGCGCATCTTCCAGGGCCAGTTCCATGAACTGAAGGCCATCATGTCGAAATCGCGCGAGTTGGGGATGCGAACTTTCGACTGGGCCTTGTTCGAGTTGTACGACCAGGGTCTGATCAGTTTCGACGAGGCCATTCGCAATGCCGATTCGGCCAATGAATTGCGTCTGCACATCAAGCTGAAGAGCGCGCGTGGTGAGCCGCAAGCGTCGGGATTCATGTCGCTGTCGATTCAGGAAGATGTGAAACCCGCGGACGTCGCGGAACTGCGACACCAGGAACAGCTGACCCAGCAGGAAAACCGCCGCAAGTTCGAAGATGCCGAGCTGGCCGGGTTGCGCGAAAAGAAGCGCCTGTCGGAGCTTGCGGCGCAGGGCCCGTCCACCTGACGGGGGATGGCCCTCAGGATCAGGCTGCCCGATAGTGGCGGATTGCACGATCGTGTTTTGCGGTCACCGCGAATTTGACCGCAAACCGATGGGGAAAATGATGAGTGTTCTGGACCGTCTGATGATCGCGTGCGTGGCAATCGCCTTCTCAGCCGCGAGCCCTGCAGCTGAAAAAATCGACTGCTCGCGGCCCTACAGTCTCGCCCTGCATGAGCATGGGCTTCTTTATTCCAGCCAGAGCGGCGAAGGCATCGACCAGGAAATCGCCGACGAATTGATCCGTCGCAGTGGCTGCAAGGTCAATGTCAGCCTGATGCCGCGCGCGCGCATCTGGCAACTGATCGAATCGGGCGCACTGGATTTCAGCCTGTCCGCCATCACCAACGAAAGCCGTGACCGCTTTGCGGCGTTTGCCTGGTATTTTTCGAACAAGTATTATCTGCTGGTGCGAAACGACACCGGCGTGCGAAAGCTGGCCGATTTCGAGAGCAACTCGGCGATGCGACTGGGCGTCATCCGGGGCTTTCGCTACAGTCCCACAGCCAATCGCCTGGTTGACCGGCTCGATGCGCTTTCAAGGGTGAACTATGCGACCAGTCTCGAGCCGCTGTATCAGGTTCTGCTCGACAATCGTGTCAACGCCATGATCATTGAACCGTTCGACTATCCTGCATTGCAAAGTGGCAAGCTGCGCGAACAGACCCAGATCGTCGAATTCGACGATTCTCCGGTGCCCCATGGCTTGGTCATGTCGAAGAAATCACTGCTGCCAGAACAGCAGCAGGCATGGCGAGAGCTCGTTGATGCCATGCGTGAAGATGGCACAGTGGAAAAGATCTTCGGCAAATATTTCAAGCCTGAGCTTGCCAAGGCCATGACGCGTTTCTGACGGCCAACCACGTGCGGCGTGCCCCAGCCTGGATCTGGCCCCTGATCGTCGCGTCGATGTCGCTGCTCGTCACGGCTTGGCTGTGGCGTCACGAGCGCGAAAGCCAACAGACCAATCTGCACAACAGTTTTGATTTCGGTTTGCGCCAGGCAACCACGCGTATCCAGTCGCGTCTGACCAGCTACGAACAGATCTTGCGCGGCGTCGGCGGATTGTTTGCAGCCTCCGATCGGGTCGGCGCCGACGACTTTTCCAACTATGTCGATTCGCTGAGCAGTGGTCCCGACTTTGCCGGCTTGCGCTCACTGGCCTACGCACCGCTGAAACGCAGCGCAGCGTCGACGAGTGCGCCGCTGACCTTCGCGGCGCCGGTGGTGGGTCCCATCGTGGGCCCGATCGGACGCGATATCCTCGCCGAGCCGGTTCGGGCGGCCGCGTTGACGCAGGCCATGGACTCGGGTGCCATCACGGTGACCCAGCGCTTGCCGGTCGGCACCGAGGCCGCGCCTGAGTGGGGCTTCCTGATGTGCCTTCCGGTGTATCGCAAGAATCTTCCAGTCGACTCCCTCGAGCGCCGTCGGGCCAACCTGGAG
>JBDTQC010000182.1:0-6705 GCA_039932405.1 Ideonella sp. | reverse complement strand
CTGCTCGGCCACTCGTGAGCCTGCAAACAGACCAATGCCCACGATGGCGGTGACGAACTCGGGATTGGGCAGGTCGCGCTTGATCCAGAGGCCCAGCGCATCCGGAACCAGCTCCGGGAAAACGAAGTACCAGAGAAACAACTGGACCAGGGGCGGGATGTTGCGGAACACCTCGATGTACACGCTGGCGACTGTGGAGATCACGCGGTTGGGCAGGCTCCTGGCGATGCCGGCCGTGACGCCGACTGCCAGGGCAATGACCCAGCTGCACAGGCTGATCAACAAGGTCCAGCCCAGTCCCGTCCAGAGCCAGCCCCAGTACGGTTCCTTCAGCAGGATCCCCCAGTCCCAGTTGTAGTTCATTGCAGCGAGTTACTCGGGGTAAGACACTGTCTCCCAGGCAGCACGCAGCTTGGGTCCGACTTTGGCGCCGTAGGGGCCAAACCATTTGTCAAAGATTTTTTCGGCCTCGCCGGACTTGAACATCTTGCCCATCGTGTGGTTCACGATCCACAGGAAAGTCGGGTTGTTCTTGGGGACCATGAAGCCTTGTGGCGAGTAGCCATACTCCGGGCCGACAACTGCCAGGCTTGCCGGGTTTTTCGACTGCTTGACCAGGCTGAAGAACGCAGCGTTGTCGTTGAAATAGGCGTCGGCCCTGCGGCTCTCCACGGCGATCAGGCCGGCGGCATGGTCGTCGACATTGAGGATGCGGACCTTCAACTTGCCGGCCTCGATGATGTGCTTGAGTTCGGGTTCGCTGCTGCCGCCGGTGGCGACTGCGACGATCTTTCCATTGAGGTCGTCAAACTTCGTGATCTGGGACGCTTTCAAGACCAGAAGCTGGCTTGCTGCCACATAGCTGACCGGTGAAAAGTCGACTTGCTTGTTGCGTGCGAAGGTGTTGACGGTGCCGCCGCATTCCAGGTCAACGGTGCCATTGGCCACCAGGGCCTGGCGGTTCTGGATGTTGACCGGTACATAGTTGATCTTGATCTGCGGGAGCTTCAACTCGGCCTTCACCTCATCGATGATTCGCAGGCACATCTCGATCGAGTAGCCGGTTGGCTTCTTGTTGTCGTCCAGGTACGAGGTCGGCATCAGCGTTTCGCGGTAGCCCACCGTAATCGTGTTGGTCGATTGCAGCTTCTTGACAATGCTGTCGATCTCCTGCGCGCCCGCCGAAACAGCGTGCAAAACGCACGCCAGTCCAAACAATTTGATCAACTGTCGTTTCATCGCTTTGCTCCTGTTTGTTCCCGTATTGCCGGGGGGTTTTGACACACCATCATCGTATGCTCACGCGTAACCTGTACGTGTCAGACGCTGCAATTCAACGGCCGACATCTGCTCCAGCCCAAGCTCGGGCAGCAGATCGTTGTCGCGCGTGAAGTCCCTTCCGTAGGCCGCCGAGAAAATTGCAATGCCCGAGGCATGCAGGCTTGCCGGGCTGCCCGCCAGCGTGCCGAGCACGACGGTCGCCAGCAGGCCGAACGGAACATCCTCCAGCACATAACGGCTGTTCACGGTGGTTGGCCCATTGCCGCCATTGCCCTGCAGGTACATGGCCTGGTTCATCTTCGAGACGCCGCCCATGGGGACGTGGAACGAAAGCGAAAAATGTTCCTGGACCGTCCTGACTGACAGCTCAAAGCTGCGCGCAATCGCGAGTCGCTCCAGGTCCAGCGCCTCGATCAGGCGGCCCACGGTCGGCGTCACGTTCTGACTCTGGCTCCATTCCTCGGCGCGCTCCATGCGAGTCAGGTTCAACAGCGCGATCGCGAGATGATTTTGTGGGTTGAGGTTGCTCAGCGCGATCGCCAGCAGGCCATCGCGCAACACGAAGCGGTCACCAAAGAGCCGGGTGCAAAGTGCATGGGCATCATCGCCGGCGCTTTGCGGGACCGTCGCCATGTCGATCTTCTTGCGCACTGTCGACACGATGACCTGCGTCGGGCCGGGCTGGCGTCCGCTGGTGAGCGTCGTACCCCATGCAATGATCGGCGCCCGTACGCCGCGCGCGGCGAGCAGCTTGGACAGGTACAACGCTCCGAATGACATGTGGGAGCTGATGATGATGGCTTGACCCTCGCGAATGTGCGGGGCGGCGGCCTGCATCACTGACTTGTGCGCATAGCCGGGCAGGGCAATCATCACCACATCGGCGGCGACCACGGCCTCGGCGCAACTACCTGCCACACGCGGATTGAAGCTGCCTTCAATGCCTTGCGTTGCCTCAAGGGGCTGCCCCGAAGCCAGCTCTGCCGTGCGGTTGCCGGACGGTGACCACAGCATGGGGTCATGCCCCGCCTGCGCCAGGTAAGCCGCAGCCCCGTAGGCAATGGCGCCCGCACCCAGAATACTTACGCGCATGAACAATCCTCAAGCAACACAAAAGGAAATCTGAATCGGACTACCCGCAGCCCGGGCCGGTATTTCAGCATATCGAACAATTTCCTCTAGAAATCCGGCGCCGTTCGGGATTCAGGTGATCCATCCCGTTGAGTCTCTGATCGCGCAGATGGGCTTGGACTTGTTGAGCGCTCGCCGCATTCAAGGAACAACGAGCGCGGCTCAAGAATCCGGCTTACACGCCGTCCGCATTTGCAGCAGACGCCGTTGAACGCAACGACTTGGTACTTACCGCACAAGGATTGCGTGAGGAGTGGCGGTGACGGTGGTGCAATCCTGGTGAACGGCGCCGTGCCCTGGACGCCGACAGTTGCTTGCCCCTGCTCCCGAAGCGCGCGGCACGATGCGTGTACGTCGTCAGCTTCACCAACCTGCAGATTCGGGGCTGCCCTTGATGGGGCCGACCAGCTCCGCGGTGACCCAGCCGCCATAGAAGCCGCCGGGTTGCGGCGTGACGGGCGCGCCGCCGACCGTGCACTGCAGGCCGGCGGCGTAGAAGGCCACGCAGTCGGTGATCGCCTCGGCACCGGCCAGTGGCTGCGGGTAGCTCCAGGCGATGTTGTCGAGCCGATGGCCGCCCCTCACCAGCGACCAGTAGCGTGCCGGGCCCTTCCACTCGCAGAACGAACTGCCGTTTGCAGGCACGAACAGCGCGCGATCAACGTCGTCCCAGGGCAGATAGAAGCTGGGCGCGTGTGAAGTTTCAAGCAGCCGGATGGCTCGTCGGGTGCGCGCGACCTCGACCCCATCCCATGCCACGACGACCTCACGCGTGTCGGGCACGAGTTGCGGCGGGCGCGGGTAGTCCCAGACCGACTCCTGTCCCGGGCCCGGTGTCATCGCGAACGGAGGGCGGTCGTCGCCACGCCAGCGCCAGTGGCTGCGCGCTCGTTCGAGCCAGTCGGAGGAAGGCTTGCCGGGAATCATCGGGGATCTGGTTGGACCTGACGAGTGGCCGTGGGGCCTTCAGAGTTTCGATCGGCCAACGCGACCAGCAACGCAGTGATCCCGGCGACATGAAACACCAGCGCCGCGAGTGGCAGCCAGGTCAGCTGCCAGATCAGCACGGTCGCCCCGGTCACGAGCCAGGCAGTGACCACGTAAAGGGCTGCGGTGCGGGGTGTGGCCGGGTGTGCGAAGCGCCAGCAGAGCAGGCCCAGACCAGCTGACACCATCAGCGCCTTGAGGACCGCCATGCCACGCAACAGCGTGGCGAGTTCCGGGTCGGCCTTCAGCAAGGAGCTGGGCTCGCCGACAATGGCGGCGACGGCCACTGATGCGGCGCAGCCGAGCAGCAACCAGAAGCGCAGCAGCCGGGGCGACCACGCGCTGGCCCGATCGAGCCCTTGCAGTGACGCTTCGGCGGCGGATGAATGCACTCGCCGCGCCCGAGATACCTGCGGCTCGACAAAAAATGACTTTGTGAAATCGATCCTCATGGCTGCCTCTTTCTTGCTTTCACACTGCTCGCATTCCGGGCCTGGACGCCCGACCAAAGCCGCAGTTTGCTCGAATCGAAATACCTTGCCGCGCCCACTGACATGGTGTGGGTCTCCGGCTGGCGATTGGATGTGCGCGACAGCGGGCCGCCGGGTGTCCCCGCATGAACCTCGCGCCAGCCTACGCCGACCCGGCGCGTGCGAACGACGATTGCTCGACCGCATGCGCCAGGCCATGCTGGTCGACCCGCACCCACTGCTGGCGACCATCCGCGCGCCGACCCTGCTGGTCTGGGGCGAATTCGACGCGATGAGTCCGATCGCCAACTCGGCCGACTACCTCAAGGCCATCCCGACGGTGTGGCTGGTCAAGCTTCCCACATGCCGGCCACCTGCCGCAGGAGGAAGCCGCAGCGGCATCGCTGGCCGCCGTGCAGGCTTTCCTCGCGCTCTGACGTCTGGCCATACCGTGGCTCGCGCCCCTACTCCTTGACCGACCCCGTCATCCCCGAGACGTAATACTCGACAAAGAAGGAATACACCAGCGCCACCGGCAGCGAGCCGAACAGCGCGCCGGCCATCAGCGGGCCCCAGTGGTAGACGTCGCCCTCGACCAGTTCGGTGACCACGCCGACCGGCAGCGTCTTGAGCTCGCTCGATGAGATGAAGGTCAGCGCGTAGATGAACTCGTTCCACGACAAGGTGAACGCAAAGATGCCGGCCGAGATCAGCCCCGGCACCGACAGCGGTAGCACGATCTTGATAAGGATCTGCCAGCGTGTGGCGCCGTCGATGAGTGCGCACTCCTCGAGCTCGAACGGGATGCTGCGGAAATAGCCCATCAGCAACCAGGTGCAGAACGGGATCAGGAAGGTCGGGTAGGTCAGGATCAGCGCCAGCCGCGAGTCGAACAGCCCGAGCTGGAAGACCACCGCAGCCAGTGGAATGAACAGGATCGACGGCGGCACCAGGTAGGCGAGAAAGATCGCCAGCCCGACGTGTTTGGCGCCTGAAAAGCGCAGCCGCTCGATCGCATAAGCTGCCAGCACTGACACCGCCAGCGAAACGAAAGTCGCCACCGTCGACACCAGCACGGTGTTCCACATCCATTGCGGATATGCGGTCTCGAACAGCAGGTGCTTCACGTGGTCGAGCGTCGGCGCGATGATCCAGAACGGATTGCCTTCGCTCGACAGCAGTTCGTTGTTCGGCTTGAAGGCCGTGATCGCCATCCAGTAGAACGGGAACAGCAGCACGATCAGGAAGGCCAGCATCGGCAGGTAGACGACGATCCATTTGCGGCGCGTCGACTCGAGAAAATCCATGCCGACCGATTCGTTGCTGGCGCTCACTTGTCGGCCCCCCCTTGCTGCCAGGTGCGGCGCTGCAGGCCGAAGTAGCTGAACATGATCGCCGCCAGCAGGAACGGCACCATCGCGATCGAGATCGCCGCCCCCTCGCCGAGCGCGCCGCCCGAGATCGCGCGCTGGAACGAGAGCGTCGCCATCAGGTGGGTGGCGTTGAGCGGCCCGCCGCGGGTGATGACGTAGATGAGCTGGAAGTCGGTGAAGGTGAACAGCACCGAGAAGGTCATCACCACCGCAATGATGGGCGTGAGCAGCGGCAGCGTGACGTGGCGAAACTGCTGCGCCGGCGTGGCGCCGTCGATGGCCGAGGCCTCGTAGTACGACGGCGAGATGGTCTGCAGCCCGGCCAGCAGCGTGATGGCCACGAAGGGCACGCCGCGCCAGACGTTGGCCGCAATCACCGACAGGCGCGCGTTCCAGGGCGAGCCGAGGAAATCGATGTAGTGGTCGATCACGCCGGCCTTCATCAGCACCCAGCTGATGATCGAGAACTGCGCATCGTAGAGCCACCAGAAAGCGATCGCCGACAGGGCGGTCGGCACGATGTAGGGCAGCAGGATCACCGCGCGGAAAAAGCTTTTGAACCGCAAGTTGCGATTCAGCAGCAGCGCCAGCCACAGGCCGAGGAAGAACTTCAGCACGCTGGCCACCGTGGTGTAGAAAATCGTGTTGAACAGCGCGAGCTGGGTCACGCTGTCGCCGATCAGGTAGGCGTAGTTCTCCAGCCCGATCCACACTCCGGGCCGTCCGACCTTGGCGTCGGTGAAGCCCAGCCAGACGCCCAGGCCGAGCGGATAGGTCAGGAACAGCAGCAGCAGCACCGCCGCCGGCAGCATGAAGATCAAGCCGAGCGCGTTGCGGCTGTTCTGCAGTTTTTCGAGCATCGGGTTTTGTGATCAGCCATCAAGCCTCACCCCGGCCCTCTCCTGCCAGCGGGAGAGGGCGCGAGGACTGGCTGAACAGGCTAGTCGGCTTCAGACCTTGTAGTAACGCTCGGCGCGCTTCTGCGCACGTTCCATCGCCTCTTTCGGCGTCTTGTTGCCGCTGATCGCTTCGGCCACCATGTTGACGACGATGAAGTCGGCCGCCGCGCCGGCCGAGGCATAGCCCAACTTGCCGGCATAACCGCCCGGGCGCAGGTTTTTGACCGGGTCGCGGTACGGCGTGTTCTTCGGGTCGACCGTCCAGATCGGCGCGCTGGCGTAGCCGGCCAGCGGCGTGGCGATGTAGGCGCTGGCGCCGGTCAGCCAGGATTCGAACTGGTCTTTTTCCATCATGAACTGCAGGAATGCCTTGGCCGCCTGCGGGTACTTGGTGTACTTCATGATCATCTGGTTGAAGAACAGGTGCGACTCGGTGGGCACGCCCACCGGGCCGATCGGAAACGCCGCGTGCTGGATGTCCGCGGCCATTTCCTTGAGCTTCGGGTCGGTCGAGTTCTTGGCGGCGTAGTAGATCGAGATGCCGTTGTTGGTGACCGAGATCTG